>JAJXSQ010000383.1 GCA_021784495.1 Myxococcales bacterium
CGGGCGAGCAGCCGCACCGCCGCGAGCCGCCGGTGCCCCGCGACCACCTGCCAGCGGGGGGGGCCGTCGCCGGCGCCGGGGAGCGCGCGGAGCTCCACCGGCACGAGCTGGCCGAGCCGGGCGATCGACGCGGCGAGCGCGGCCACGTCCCCCTCCGGCCGCAGCCGGAAGGGGGCGTCGGCGGCGATCGCCTCGAGGGGGACGAACTCGACCGCGCCGGTGGCGTGGAGCGGCGCCGTGCTGCGCGGGGCGAGCTCCACGGCGCGCGAGGCCTACTTCCTCGGCTTGACGATGACCTTGCGCTTCACCGCGCCCATCGCCACCGGGGCCGGCGGCACCGAGGGGCGAGCGGCGATCGCCGCCGGGACCGGGGCCGGCGCGGGGCGGGCCTCCTCGGACTTCCTCGGCTCGGGGCTCCGGACCGCCGGCGCCGCCCGGGGGGCGAGGGCCGGACGCGACGCGGCGCGGGCCGGGACGGCCGGACGGGCCGCCTGGGCGCGGGGCCGCTCCGCCCCGACGTCGACCTCGCCCATGTCGATGCGCCCGCGGAAGCTGGCGCCGTCGACGATGATGACCCGCGGCGCGGCGATGTCGCCGACCATCCGCCCTTCGCGGGTGATCTCGACCGACTCGGAGGCGGTGACGTTGCCGACCACCACCCCGGCGATGATGCAGTTCTTGACCTGCACCTCCGCCTTGACCTGGCCGGTCGGCTCGACGACGAGCGTCCGGGTGAGCGTGAGCGTCCCCTCGACCCGGCCGCGGACCGTGAGGTCCTCGTCGCCCGCGAGGCTGCCGCTGATGAGGATCGATTCGCCGATGATGGTGGTGCCGTCGGTGGTCGCCACGGTCACTTCCCCTTCGCTTCCTTGACGTCCATGTCCACGTTGCCCTTGAAGACCGCGCCGTCGGCGATCAGGATCCGCGGTGCGCGGATGTCCCCGACCACCTTGCAGTCCGCCTTGAGCTCGTCCTTGTCGCTCGCGCCGATGTTGCCGGTCACCTGGCCGGAGACCTCGACGTTGGCCGTCTCGATGTCGGCCTCGATCACCCCCGAGGCCTCGACGAAGAGGCTCTCCTTCAGGCTGATGCGACCCTTCACCGTCCCCTGGATGACCAGATCCTCGTCGCCGGAGATCTCGCCGTCGATGACGATCGAGCTCCCGATGACGGTGTGCGCGCCGGCGCGGGGCGCGCTCGCCTTCTCGATGCCTGCCATGGCCGTGATGTCCTCCGGGGGGACCCGGCGGGCGCCGGCGCTGGCTGCGCCGGGCACCGCGCCGGGATCGGGATCCGGGGGAGGATACGGGCCCCGTCGGCGCGGCGTCAACGCAATTCACCGCCGTCACTTCACCCCGAGCGCGCCACCAGCCAGGCGACCGCGTCGGCGATGGGGCGGTCGCGCGCCGCCTCGTTGAAGATCTCGTGGCGGAACCCGTCGTAGACCACGAGCCGCTTGTCGGCCGCCCCGGCCCGCGCCACCAGCGCCCGGCTGGCCTCCGGATCGGCGATCCGATCGGCCCCGGCCGCGAGCACGAGCAGCGGCGCCGCCAGCCGCGCCGCCCCCGCCAGCACCGCCGCCTGGGCGCGGCCCGACTCCCGGAACCAGCGGGGGGTCGTGGTCCGGCCGTAGAGGGGGTCGCGCGCCGTCCAGGCCTGCAGCTCCGGGTCGCTGGTGAGCTGGGCGACCTCCAGCCCGGTCGCGACCGGGAACCAGGGCACCAGCCGTCCGAGCAGCCGCGCGCCGAGGACCTTGAGCCACGGCGGCCGGAGCGCGAGGCGGAGGTAGGGAGAGGAGAGGACGTAGCCGTCCACCCCGGTCCGGTGGTCGAGCGCCCAGCGGGTGGCCACCAGCGCCCCCTGGCTGTGGCCGACGACGAAGAGCTTGCCGGCGAGCCCGCCGGCGCGGAGCCGCGCCAGGAAGGCGTCCAGGTCGGCCAGGTAGTCCTCGAAGGCGTCGACGTGCCAGCGCCGGCCGTCCGACTGGCCGTGGCCCCGGAAGTCGACGAGGGCCACCTCGAAGCCGGCCCGCACCAGCGCCGTGGTGAGGGCCGGGTAGCGGCCCGAGTGATCGCCGCCGCCGTGGAGGACGGCGACCGTCGCCCGCGGGGACGGCGGCCGGTAGCGCTGCCAGTAGAGCCGGGTGTGGTCCGCGGAGTTGAGGAAGCCCTCCTCGTGCTGCGCCTCGGCGGCGGTCGGGAAGGCGGGGACCGGCATGGGAGCGAGGACGCTAGGCCCGGGTCGCCGGCGAGTCAACGTCCGGCCCGCGGCTCCCGCGCGACCGGGCGCCGCGGCGCGCCGAGCTCGGCCAGCTTGCGCTCCAGGGCCGCCCGCAGGGCGAGCTGCTCGGCGGGCGTCTCGTCCACGAAGCTGCGGAGCGCCCGCCGGTAGCTCGCCTCGGCGTCGGCCGCCCGATCGGCCGCCCGGTAGGCGTCGCCGAGGTGATCGAGGATCGAGGCGTCCGGTCCGGAGATCCGGCTCGCCTCCTCGAGCGCCTCGACCGCCCGCCGGAAGTCCCCCCGGCGGTAGAGGACCCAGCCGAGCGAGTCGATGATGTGGCCGCTGCGCGGCGCGAGGCGCAGCGCGCGGCGGACGAGCGCCTCCGCCTCGTCGAGCCGGACCCCCTCCTCGGCGTAGGTGTAGCCGATGAAGTTGAGCGCCTCGGCGTGATCGGGGGAGAGGGCCAGCACCGCCCGCATCTCGGCCACCGACTCGTCGCGGCGGCCCGCCCGGTCGAGGGCGGCGCCGAGCGCGTAGTGGAGCGCCTCGTCGCGGGGGGAGGCGGCGACCGCCGCCCGGAGCACGGCGACCGCCTCGGCGTCGCGCCCGGAGCGCGCCAGGGCGTCGGAGAGCGCCGCGAGGAGATCGTCCCGGGCCGGCCCGTCGGCGGCGTGCGCCCGGTCGTCGAGCACCGCCCGCAGCTCGGTGGCCGCTTCGGGGGCCCGGCCGGCGCGCGA
>JAJXSQ010000384.1 GCA_021784495.1 Myxococcales bacterium
ACGCCCGGGCCTCGAGCCGCTGCCGGGCCCACTCGGAGAGCGCGTCCTCGGCGCGCGCTGCCGGCGAGCGGCCCCGCCCGTCCCCGGGGGGCGTGGCCGCGACCGGCGCCAGCGCCGCCGCGGCCGCCGCGCCGCCGTCCTCGCAGCCGGAGATCGGCGCGCCTCGCAGGCTCCCGAGCAGGTCGAGGGTCACCGGCCCCCGGCGGAGCACCGGGCCGCCGGAGAGGCTGGCGCAGAGGGCGAGCAGCTCGCGGACCTGCCCGCGCGCGGCCTCGATCCCGTCGGGCGGATCGCAGCGGAGGCTGGCCACGTCCGGCCGGACCCCGCGGCGCGCGGCCGCCTCGTAGAGCGTCCGGGCCGCGGCGCCCTCGTCGCGGCGGACCACCAGGTCCAGGCCGAGCCCCCGCTCCACCGCCGGGGCGGCGACGCGCGCCAGGACCTCCGCCCGCGCCGGGGCCTCGACCGCGGAGAGGTCGAGGGCGAGGTGGGTCAGCCCGGCGTCGGCGAGGGCCCAGGCCGCCCGGACCGCGCGCTCGACCTCGGCCTCCCGGCGCCCGGCCACCTCGATCTCCCCGGCGAGGAAGATGGGGAGGCCGGCGGCGACGTCGTCGGCGGCGGCGGTCACCGCCGCGAACCAGGGCTCGGGGGCGGTGCCGGGCGGCAGGGCCAGCCCCAGGACGCTCCGCGCCTGCTTGGCGGCCACCAGCGCGCCGCGCGCGATCCCGGCCGTGGGCGCCCGGACCAGCGGGAGGGTCAGCCGGAGCGCCGCCGCCGCCCGGAGCAGGTCCCGGGAGGAGAGCGGGCAGGCGCCGCTCCGCGACGCCAGTCGCTCCACCACGCGCGCCGGACGGAAGGCCAGGACGGGGGAGAGCATCTCCGCGCCGTCATACCACGGCGAGCGCTCTCTCAGTGCTGCTCCGCGCACGCGTCGTGGGCCGGCCGGTAGTCCGCGGACTCGATCTGCAGGGTGGTGTGGTCGATCCCGTAGCGGTCGCGGAGCGCGACCTTGAGCGAGGCGAGGATCTCGTCGTTCCGCCCGAGCGCGGCCGGCGCCACCACCACGTGCGCCGAGAGCGCGTGGAGCCCGCTGGAGATGGTCCAGATGTGCAGGTCGTGGATGGCCAGCACCCCGGGGCCGGCGGCGGTCATGCCGCGGGTCACCTCGCCGAGGTCCAGGTGCCCGGGGACGCTCTCCATGAGCACGTCGGCGATCTCGCCGACGATGCCGAGCGCGCCCCCGAGGATGAGCGCGGCGATGAGGAGGGACAGGGCCGGATCGAGGAAGGTCCAGGCCGGGCGCCACCACATGATCCCCGCGCTCGCCAGGACCGCGACCGAGGAGACGGTGTCGGCGACGACGTGGAGGAAGGCCGAGCGGGCGTTGATGCCGTGCTCGTCCCGGAGCACGAGGAGCGCCGCGAGGTTGGCGACGAGGCCGACCGCGGCCACCCCGGCCATGACCCGGAGATCGATCGGGGGGCCGCCGTGGCGCAGCCGGCCGACCGCCTCGCCGCCGATCCAGGCGGTGAGGCCGATCAGCGCCGCGGCGTTCGCCTGCGCGGCGAGGACCTCGGCGCGGCGCCAGCCGTAGGTCCGCCGGTCGTCGGCCGGGCGGCGCGCGAGCCAGGCGGCGCCCAGGGCGAGGGCGAGCGCGCCGGCGTCGGTGAGCATGTGGCCGGCGTCGGAGATCAGGGCGAGCGACCCCGAGGCCCAGCCGCCGATCGCCTCGGCGACCATGATGACCGAGGTGAGGGCGAGCGAGGCCGTCAGCCGGCCCAGCCCGCCGCCCGCGGGCGCCGCCCTCCCCGCGCCGCCGGCCCCCGGCGCGGCGTGGTGGCGGTGCCTCCGGTGATCGTGGCGCGACATCCGGCTTGAACCTCCGCTCCGGAGAGTCTACGTCACCGGGGGGGAGGCCGCACGGCGGGCGTCCCGGGGGGCGGCCGACGATGCAGCAGACCGAGCACCTGGCGACGGCGCGCGACGACACCCGGATCCACTGGACCTCCGCCGGCGCGGGGAGCCCGACCGCCGTGCTCTGCGACGGCATCGGCTGCGCCGGGTACATCTGGCGCTTCCTCGCCCCCGAGCTGGCCCGCCGCCACCGGGTGATCCACTGGAACTACCGGGGGCACGGGCGCAGCGAGCGCCCGACGGACCCGGCGCGCGCGACCCTCGCCGACTGCGTCGACGACCTCCTCGCGGTCCTGGACGCCGCCGGGGAGCGGCGCGTCGTCCTGGTCGGCCACTCCATGGGCGTCCAGGTCGCCCTCGAGGCCCACCGGCGGGTGCCGGAGCGGATCGCCGGGCTGATCCTGGTCTGCGGCTCGGCGGGGCGGCCCCTCGACACCGTCCACGACCTCCCCCTCCTCGCCGCCGCCTTCCCGCACGCCCGGGCGCTGGTGGAGCGGCTCCCCGGGGTGGCGCGGATCCTCTTCCGTACCCTGGTCCCCACCCGGGCGTCGCTCGAGGCGGCGCTGCTGCTCGAGGTGAACCGGAAGCTGGTCGCCCGCGAGGACCTGATCCGCTACCTCGAGGACCTGGCCGACGTCGACGCCCCGCTCTTCGTCCGGCTGCTCGAGTCGGCCGCCGCGACCGACGCGTCGGATCACCTCCCGGCGGTGGCGGTCCCCACGCTGATCCTGGCGGGGGAGGACGACACCTTCACCCCCATGTGGCTCTCGGTGAAGATGCACGCGGCGATCCCCGGGAGCGAGCTCCTGGTGCTGCCCGGGGGGACCCACGTCGGCCCGCTCGAGCACCCGGAGCTGTGCGCCCTGCGAACCGAGAAGTTCTTCGCCGAGCACTTCGGGGGCGCGGGGCACACGGCTCCGGGCGCCGTCCCGCCGGCGGGGCCGGGGAGGTGAGCGCCCCCGGGGGCTCCGCGCCGGTGCCCGGCGTCCTGGCGCGGCTCGCCCTCTCCGCCGCGCTGGCGATCGCGGCCGCG
>JAJXSQ010000385.1 GCA_021784495.1 Myxococcales bacterium
CATGCCCGGACCATAGCGCACTCGGCGGGGCGCCACGCCGGGCGGTCCCGCGCGCCCCCGTGGCGGGCGAGGAGCGGCGCCCCGGTGCGGCGTCGGACCGAGGGCGCACCCCGGCCCGCTCGGGGCGTCCGACCGCGAAGCGGGCGATCCCCGTGCGCACGGGGCGTCGCCCCGCTATGGAAGCCGGCCGCCCTCCGGAGTGCCCGACCTGCCGGGCAGTCCGCGGGCGCCCCCGCACCGCACCCCATCGCCGCGCCCGCCGGGCCCGGAGGAGAACCGATGAACGACGTCTTCCGGGAGCTCAAGGTGCGGATGCGGAGCCTCGACCGGATCCTGGTGGAGCGGGGGCTCGGCGACATGGAGTTCGCCCAGGCGATGAGCCGGCTGCGCCGCTCCGAGCGCCGGAGCGATCGCTCGCGGGAGCCGAGCGCCGATCTCCGGGTCCTGCTCGAGCGCGCCGAGGCGCTCGCGCTCCGGGTCTGACGCCGGCCTGTCTCGACGCGCCGGCGCGTGCGATGCTCGCGCGGTGCGCCGCGCCGCCCTCCTCGCGCTGCTCCTCCTCGCCGGCTGTCGCGACTGGCGGCGCCAGGTCGACCCCGCGCGGGCGGCGTCCGAGCCGGTCCAGGTGGCGCTCGCGGAGGGGCCGCCGATCGAGCTCGAGCTCCGCGAGCACCGGATCCTGCTCCACCCCCAGGCCACCTACCGGATCACCGGCTACGCCGCCGAGGTGAGCCGCAAGCTCCTCGACCGCTGGGACTTCGTCATGCCCATGGACCTGGCGCTCGTCTGGGGCCCGGTCGCCGATCCGGCCGTCCTGCGCCACCTCGAGTTCCACCTGTCGGAGCGCTACGTGAGCTACCGCTGGGACGGCGGGATCCCGGCGGCGGCCGTGGCGGCGCTCCCCACCCACATCGCCAACAACCACCTCATCCCGGCGACCGACGAGGTCGCCGAGGAGCTCGACCGGGTCCGGATCGGCGACCTGGTGACCCTCTCCGGGGAACTGGTGGACGTCGAGATCCGGGATCCCGGGGGGAAGGAGCTCCTCCGGCTGCGGACGAGCCTGACCCGCGACGACGTCGGCTCGGGGGCCTGCGAGATCCTCTGGGTCGAGTCGGCCGAGGCGGAGCGGCCCGGGAGCTAGCGCCGCGGCCCCCCCGGCGCCGACCGGTCACGGGACGAGCACGACCTTGCCGACGTTCCGCCGCTCCTGGATCCGCCGGTGGGCCTCCGCGGCGCGCTCGAGCGGGAAGGTCGAGTCGACGCGGGGTGCGATCCTCCCCTCCCGCCAGAGCGCCAGGACGGCCTCGAGGGCGCCGCCCACCAGCTCGGGGCGCCGCCAGAGGTGGCCCAGGTTGAACCCCGCGACGGCGCGGTTCCGGGCCATCAGCCGGAGCGGGTCGAACCGGGGGATCCCGACCCCCTGGACGAGGACCCGCAGCCAGCTCCGCCGGGGACCGCCGGAGGCGTTCGCGAACCCGTAGGCGACGAGCCTCCCTCCCTCCCGGAGCAGGTCGTAGCCCTTGGCCCAGTCCCGGCCGCCGAGCGGATCGAGCACCACGTCGACCCCCTCGCCCCCGGTCAGGGCGCGGATCTCGGCCGCGTAGTCGCGCGTCCGGTAGTCGATCGGGTGGGCGCACCCCTCCCGGCGGATCGCCTCGTGCTTCGAGCCGCTCGCGGTCCCGAAGGCGACCGCCCCCGGGACGGTCCGGAGGAGCTGGAGCGCGGCGATCCCGACGCCGCCGGCCGCCATGTGGACGAGCACCCGCTCCCCGGGACGGACCGACGCGGTCCGGAAGAGCATGAGCCAGGCGGTCGCGTAGTTCACCGGGAGCGCCGCCGCCTCCTCGAAGGTGGCCCCCTCGGGGATCGAGATCGCCGACGCGGCCGGCACGCAGATCGCGTCGGCGTGCCCCCCGAAGTGGACCAGGGCGAAGACCCGGGCGCCGGCGGCGGGGCGCTCCACGCCGGGGCCGAGGGCGTCGACCACCCCCGCGACCTCGTAGCCGACCACGCAGGGCGGTCGCGGCGCGTCGGGGTAGAGCCCCTGGCGCGCCATGACCTCGGCGAAGTTGAGCCCCGCCGCGCGGACCCGGATCCGGACCTCGCCGGGGCCGGGGATCGGATCCGGCGCCTCCCGGACCTCGAGGACCTCGGGCCCTCCGTGACGGGTGATCCAGACGGCGCGCATGGGCACTCTCCTCGCCGGGAGGGTATCCACGCGGCGCGCGCCGCGGAAGCACGAAGGCCCCACGAGCGGCTGCTCGTGAGGCCCCCGGCTTGCTGGTGCGCCCTAGAGGATTTGAACCTCTGGCCTTCGGATTCGTAGTCCGACGCTCTATCCAACTGAGCTAAGGGCGCGAACCTCTCGTGTCGTCACGTCGCCCGCCCCAGGCGGGATGGTTGGCGGAAAGGGAGGGATTCGAACCCTCGATACAGGTCACCCCGTATACTGGTTTAGCAAACCAGCGCCTTCGGCCTCTCGGCCACCTTTCCAGAACCTCGTCCTCTCCTTCGTACGTGGCGGAGGAGGAAGGATTCGAACCTTCGGAGGGCGTGAACCCTCTGCGGTTTTCAAGACCGCCGCCTTCGACCGCTCGGCCACTCCTCCGGATCCGCCTCGTGCATCAACCTGCCGCCGTCCCCGGGGAAACCGGGCGCATGACGTTCGAGCCGCCCTGTATAGAGGATGGGCGCCGCGGGATCAAGCGGGATCGGGCGGCGGGCGGTTCCTTGCCGCCGCCGGCCGCCCGGGAGAGGATCCCGCCGTGGCAGCCCCCTGGCCTCCGGCCCGCGCGTCCGGAGTCGAGCTCCTCCTCGCGGTCGCCGCCGGCGCGGGGGCCGCGCTCCTCGCGGTGGAGCTCGTCCGCTCCCGCCGCCAGGCGAGGCGCCTGCGGGCGCTCGCGTCCCGCGCCACGGCGCTCGGCGGCCCCGGGGAGG
>JAJXSQ010000386.1 GCA_021784495.1 Myxococcales bacterium
GAGCCGGTCGCGCTCGGCGACCGCGGCGAGCGCCTCCTCGACGCGCGGCCGCCAGGCGGCGAAGGCCTCCTGCCAGGCGCGCCACAGGACGAGCGTCTCGGGGTGGTGGCGAAGCGCGCCGTAGGTCGTCGCCGCGGCGTCGATGGCCGCGAGCCGCTCGCCGATCGCGGCCGCGGCCTCGCGGTGTCCGGCGGCGGCCGCCCGGCGGTCGAGGGCCCCGGCGAGCGCGGCGTCGATGGCGAGCTGCCCCTCCTCGATGGTCCCGAGCGCCTGGAGGCCGGGGATCTTCTGGTCGGTCGCCTCGCGGAGCCGCTCCGAGATCTGCCCCGCGCTCCACCAGGAGAGCAGGCCGACGGCGAAGAGGAGGCCGGACGCCCCCGCCATCGCCCCGAGCACCTTCTTGCCGATGGTGAGCTGGCCGCCCATGCAGGACCTCGTCTGGCACCGATGCCGGCGGCGTTCTTGCCGCGAGCGCCGCGAGGCCGGAGGGCCCGGGCGTCCGGCTGGTCTGCACCCGGCGGGCCGATCGGCCCCGCGCGACCCGGGGCGGCGGGCCCCGGGGAACCCGGGTGTGAGCGTTCGTTTTTCTCCACTGGCTCCGGGCAGCTGATGCGCCGCCCTCCGGCCCCGAGCGGCTCGGGCGAGCGACGCCCGCGGCGCCACCGGGGCCGCCGGGGAGGGTCCGCCTGGACCCTCGGTCGGCCGGACATCACCGGGGGACCCGTCACGCGCCCCGGGCTACACTGCCCACATGACCTCCGACGGCCCTCCGCCCTCCCCCGTCGATCGCCAGGAGTTCCAGGCCAGGCAGGCGCGCCTCGCCGGCGCGCTCGCCGCGCGCGGCCTCGACGCGGCCCTCGTCCTCCACGCCGTCGACCTCTACTGGCTCGCCGGGACCCGCCAGAACGCGGCGCTCTGGCTCCCGGCGCGCGGCCGGCCGGCGCTGCTCGTCCGGCGGAGCCTCTCCCGCGCGCGCGCGGAGGCGGCCATCGAGGACGTCCGCGCCTTCCCCTCGTCGCGCGATCTCGCGGCGGCCCTCCCCGGCGCGCGGATCGGCGTCACCCTCGACGCCGTCCCGGCCGCCACCGTCGCCTGGTGGCAGCGCCAGCTGCCGGGCGCGGCCCTCGAGGACCTCTCCGGCGAGCTCCGGGCGCTCCGATCGGTGAAGTCGGCCTCCGAGCTCGCGACGATGCGCGATGGGGCCCGGCGGCTCGGCGCCGTCCTCGGCGAGGTCCCGACCTTCCTGCGCGCCGGGATGACCGAGCTCGAGCTCGCCGCCGAGCTCGAGCGCCGGCTCCGGCTGGCGGGCAACGAGGGGAGCCCGCGGATGCGGGCCTTCAACGCGGAGCTGCACGGCGGGCTGGCGGTGGCGGGCGAGGCGGCCGCGGCCCCGGGCTTCTTCGACGGCCCGGTGGTCGGGCGCGGCCTCCACCCCGCCTACCCGCTCGGCGCCTCGCGCCGGCCGATCGCGGCGGGCGAGCCGGTGATCTGCGACTACACCTTCGTCACCGGCGGCTACGTGGTCGACATGACCCGCACCGCCGTCTGCGGCCCGGTCGACCCGCGGATCGCGCGGGCGCACGACGCCTCGCGCCGGATCCAGGAGGCGGTGGCGGCGCTCCTGCGCCCGGGGGTGGCGGCGACGGCGCCCTGGGAGCGGGCGCTGGCGCTGGCCGCCGAGGCCGGCCTCGGCGACGCCTTCATGGGCCCCCCCGGCGAGCAGGCCCGCTTCGTCGGACACGGGATCGGGCTCGAGCTCGACGAGCTGCCGGTGCTCGCGCCCGGCTCGCGGGCGGTGCTGGAGGCGGGCCAGACCGTCGCCGTCGAGCCCAAGTTCGTCCTCCCCGGGCTCGGGGCGGTCGGCGTCGAGAACTCCTTCGTCGTGACCGAGCGCGGCGGCGAGCGGCTCGACGATCTCTCCGACGACCTCCTCCGGGCCTGAGGCCCCGCCCCGACCGTCAGTACTCGCCGATCGGCAGCACCGTCCGGCCGTACACCTCGTTCAGGATCTGCGCCGCCGCCAGGTAGATGGCCGCGAGGCCGCAGAGGAGCCCCTCCCAGCCGGCCACGCGCGTCAGGGTGACGCTGCCGGTGGCGTCGGCGAACCCGAGCAGGCCGAAGAGGACCACCAGCGCGAAGAAGACGAGCATGAGCGCGCGGTTCATCTTGAAGGTCGCCACGAAGAGCACGGTGGTGAAGAGCCCCCAGGAGAAGAGGTAGGCGGCCATCGCCGCCTTGTCCGACGGCTCCGCGACCCCGAAGCGCGGCAGGATGATCAGCGCGACGAGCGAGATCCAGAAGAAGCCGTAGGAGGTGAAGGCCACCATGCCGAAGGTGTTCTTCTTCTTCCACTCCATGAGGCCGGCGATGATCTGGGCCACCCCGCCGTAGAAGATCCCCATCGCCAGGATCATGCTGCCGATGCCGATGATCCCGGCGTTGTGGAGGTTGAGGAGCACGGTCGTCATCCCGAAGCCGAAGAGGCCGAGCGGCGCCGGGTTGGCGGTGGTGTCGCGGATGACGGTCTCGGCCATCTCCACCGCCCGCGTGAGCTCCGGGGCGACGGGCGACTCGAGGGTGGGCTGGCTCGCGTTCAGATCGGTCACGCACGCCTCCTGGCGGGTACGAGGAGGCGTCGACATAGCAGATCCGGCGCGGCCCCGGCGCCGCGGATTTCACCGACTGGCGAATCGAGAGACGCCGGTCAAGCGACGTCGACCCGGTCGGTCGAGGATGGCCGCGCGCCGCACGCCCTGCGCGCACGCCCTGCGCGCGGCGGCGCCCGCGCCCCTCGCCGCGACCGGGCCCCCGCGCCGGGTCAGGCGACGCAGCGGAAGTCCCGGAGCTCCTCGAAGCCGCGCCGCGCGAGCTCGGCGCGGATCTGCCCCCTCGCCCCCGGGGCCCCGACGGCGACGAGGAGCGGCAGGCCGCGGGC
>JAJXSQ010000387.1 GCA_021784495.1 Myxococcales bacterium
CGACCGTCCGGCGGGCGATCTCGATCCCGCGCTCGTGGAGGAGCTCGACGATCCGCTGGTCCGAGTGGGGGCGCTTCGAGTCCTCGGCGGCGACGATCTGGCGGATGTGGTTCTTGACCGCCTCGCTGGCGATCTCGTCGCCGCCCGTCCGGCTGATCGCCGAGTTGAAGAAGAACTTGAGCTCGTAGATCCCCTGCGGCGTGTGGACGTACTTGTTGGTGGTGACCCGCGAGACGGTCGACTCATGCATGCCGATGTCCTCGGCGACGTCCCGGAGGATGAGCGGCTTGAGGTGGGCGATCCCCTTGTCGAGGAAGTCGCGCTGGAACTTCACGATCGACTCGGTGACCTTGTAGATGGTCCGCTGCCGCTGGTGGATCGAGCGGATGAGCCAGACCGCGCTCCGGAGCTTGTCCTGGATGTAGTCCTTGGCGCTGCCGGCCTGGCCGTTCTTGAGCGCCGCCCGGTAGGTCGCCGAGATCCGGAGCTTGGAGAGGCCGTCGTCGTTCAGGACGGTGACGTACCGGTCGCCCATCTTGTGGACCTGCACGTCCGGGGTGATGTACTGCGCCTCCTCCCCGGTGTAGGCGCGCCCCGGCTTCGGGTCGAGGCGGCTGATCACCTTCACCGCCTTGACCACCTCCTCGATGGAGATCTTCAGGTCCCGGGCGATCGCCTGGTAGTTCTTCGACTCCAGGTGGCGGAGGTGGCGCTCGACGATGGCCACGATCTCCGGGGTGTCGGCGTTCAGGTGGCGGATCTGGAGGAGGAGGCACTCCCGCAGGTCGCGGGCCGCGACGCCGATCGGGTCGAGCTCCTGGACCTTCCGCAGGACCGCCTCGCACCGCTCGAGGCCGACCCCCGCCTCGAAGGAGACCCGGACGAGCGGGTCGCGCAGGCTGGCGTCGTCGACGTCGCCGTCGACCGACGGCATCTTGAAGTAGCCGTCCGGGTCGAGGTTCCCGACGATCAGCAGCGCCACCCGCAGCTCGTCCTCGTCGAGCTTGGAGAGGCGGAGCTGCCAGGTGAGGTGGTCGGTCAGGTCGCTCTTGCGGGTGAGGGTCGCCTCGTAGCCGGGGAGCTCCTCGTCGGCGAGGCCGCGGTTCGACGGCGCGGTGTGGCCCTGGAGCTGGTAGTGGTCGAGGTACTGGTCCCAGTCGATCTCGTTCTGCCCCTCCTCGCCCTTCACCTCCTCGGACCGCTCCGCCTCCTTCGGCGCCGGGGCCGCCTCGGCGGCCGCCTCCTCGGCCGGGCTGGCGCCGGCGTCGGCGACCGGCTCGTCGGCGTCGTCCGCCCCGTCGAGGAGCGGGTTCTCGTTCATCTCGGTGTGGACCAGGTCGACCAGCTCCATGCGCGAGAGCTGCAGGAGCTTGATCGCCTGCTGCAGCTGGGGGGTCATCACCAGCTGCTGCGTCATCTTCAGGTGCTGCTTCAGCTCCATGCCCATGCCGCTCCTCAGCCCCCGCCGGCCGCGTCGTCGAGCCGGAACCGCTCGCCCAGGTAGGCGGCGCGGGCCCGCTCGCTCCCGGCGATCTCCGCCGGGGTCCCGGTCTCGAGGATCCGCCCGGCGGCGAGGATGTAGGCCCGCGAGCAGATCCCGAGCGCCTCGCGGACGTTGTGATCGGTGATGAGCACCCCGATGCCGCGGTCGCGGAGCGAGCCGATGAGCTTCTGCAGCTCGCCGACGGCGATGGGGTCGACGCCGGCGAATGGCTCGTCGAAGAGGATGAAGCGCGGGTCGGAGAGGAGGCTCCGGGCCACCTCGGCGCGCCGCCGCTCGCCGCCGGAGAGGGTCTCGCCGTGGCTGGCGGCCACCTTCTCCAGCCGGAACTCGGCGAGGAGGGCGTCGGCCCGCGCCTCGCGCGCCGCCCGCCCGACCCCCAGCGCCTCGAGGACGGCGGTGAAGTTCTGGCGGACGGTCAGCTTGCGGAAGATCGACGCCTCCTGGGGGAGGTAGCCGACCCCGGCGCGCGCCCGCCGGTGCATCGGCCAGCGGGTCAGGTCGAGCTCGCCGAGGCGGACCGCGCCGCCGTCGGGCTCGACCAGCCCGACGACCATGTTGAAGCTCGTCGTCTTGCCGGCGCCGTTCGGGCCGAGGAGCCCCACCACCTCGCCCGGCTCGACGTGGAAGGAGACGCCGTCCACCACCCGGCGGCGCCGGTAGCTCTTCACGAGCCCCACCGCCTCGAGCCGCGCGCCGGTCACGGGTGGCGCTCCGGCGCGGGCGCGGGGGTCGGCGACGCGGGGGCGGGGGTCGGCGACGCGGGGGTCGGCGACGCGGGGGTCGGCAGCGCGGGCGCGGAGGTCGGCGCGCCCCCGGCCGGCGACGCCCCGGCGGCGCGCTTCGGGTGGAGGGTCTTGCGCTGCCGGTCGAGCTGCTCCGCCGGCACCGTCGCCGTCACCGAGCGCTCGAGGTGGACCTCGTCGGCGACGAGGTCGTAGGTGAGGATCTCGCCGCGGGCGACGGTGGCGCCGTCGTGGAGGACCGGGTGGCCGGTGCAGACCACCCTCCCCGCGTCGCGATCGTAGGTGGCGTGCTCGCAGGTGACCACCCGCGGCGCGCGGACCATCTTCACGTCGCCGTCGCAGACCGCCCGGGCCACCTCGCCCGCGGTGTCGGTGTCGCCGGTCAGCCGCAGGCAGGTGAGGACCATGCCCTGCCGGGTGAGGGTGACGTACGGCTTGCCGAGCATCCTCACCTTGTGGGTCGCCCAGCTGTAGTGGATCTCGTCGGCGTCGATCCGCCCCGGGGCCGGCGCGGCGCCGCCCGTGGCCGTGGCCGGGGCCGTGGCCGTGGCCGGGGCGATCGTCGGTGCGGCGGCGGCGGACCGCGCGGCCGGTGCCGGAGCGGCCGGTGCCGGCGCGGGCGTCGCCTGGAGGGCGAGGGCTAGGAGCGCCGCGATCATCGGCCTGGCGCGCCCCCGGTG
>JAJXSQ010000388.1 GCA_021784495.1 Myxococcales bacterium
GCCGGCGCCCGAGGCCCGGCCGGTCCCCTGGGAGGCGCTCGCCGGCGAGGCGGCGGAGGCCGCCGCGGTGGTGAACGGCACGAGCGTCGGCCTCCCCGGCGCGGCGCCGGCGCTCCCCGGGCTCCGGCTCCGCGCCGGCCAGGTGGCGCTGGACATGGTCTACGGCGACACCGCCTTCGCCCGGGAGGCGGCCGCCGCCGGGGCGCGGGTGGTGCGCGGGGAGGCGCTCCTCCTCCGCCAGGGAGAGCACGCCTTCACCCTCTGGACCGGCCTCCCCGCCCCGGCGGCGGCGATGGCCGGCGCCCTCGAGGCGGCCCGGCCGAGGAGCCACCGATGACCCTCCGTTACTTGACCGCAGGTGAATCCCACGGCCCGGGGCTGGTGGCGGTGGCGGAGGGGTTCCCGGCCGGGCTGGCGGTGGACTTCGCGGCGGTCGACCACGACCTGGCCCGGCGCCAGAAGGGGTACGGCCGCGGCGGCCGCATGGCCATCGAGCGCGACGCCGCGCAGTTCCTCGCCGGCCTGCGCGGCGGGCTCACCACCGGCGCCCCCATCGCCCTGGTGGTGTGGAACCGGGACCACGAGAACTGGAAGGAGCTCGTCTCGCCCTACGCCCGGGGGGGGAAGAAGTTCACCCAGGTCCGCCCCGGCCACGCCGACCTCGCCGGCTCGCTCAAGTACGGCTTCGACGACGCCCGCGACGCCCTGGAGCGCGCCAGCGCCCGCTCCACCGCGCCGCTGGTCGCGCTCGGCGCGCTCGCCCGGCAGCTCCTGGCCGCCGCCGGGGTCACCGTCTCCTCGCGGGTGGTGGCCATCGGCGAGGCGCGCCACCCGGGCGGCGGCGCCCCGCCGACCGAGGCGCAGCGCGCCGCCATCGAGGCCTCCGACCTCCACGTCGACGACGACGGGGCGGCGGCGGCGATGCGGGCGGTGATCGACCGGGAGCGCGAGCGCGGCGGCTCGGTGGGCGGGATCTTCGAGGTCCACGCCGAGGGGCTCCCCATCGGCGTCGGCAGCTACGTCCACCCCGATCGCCGCCTCGACGCCCGGCTGGCCGGGGCGCTCATGGGGGTGCAGGCGATCCGCGCCGTCGAGGTCGGGGACGGCACCCGCACCGACTGGCCGGGCGACCGCTTCCACGACGCCATCTTCCACTCGCCGGAGCGGGGCTTCTACCGCGAGACGAACCGCGCCGGCGGCCTGGAGGGCGGGATGACCAGCGGCGGGCCGCTCCGGGTGCGCGCCTACATGAAGCCCATCCCGACCATGCTCACCCCGCTCCCGTCGGTGGACCTCGCGACCCGCGCGCCGGTCCAGGCGCGCTACGAGCGGAGCGACGTCTGCGCCGTCCCGGCGGCGGCGGTGGTGGGCGAGGCGGTGGTCGCCTGGGAGCTGGCCGCGGCGGTCTGCGAGCAGTTCGGCGGCGACACGCTCGGCGACCTGCTCGCGGCGCTGGAGCGCTATGCCGCCCGGATCCGGTGAGCTGCTCGCCCTCGCCGGGATGATGGGCTCGGGCAAGTCGACCGTCGCCCGGCTCCTGGGCCAGGCGCTCGGCCGCGCGGTGGTCTCCACCGACGCGATCCTGGCGGCGCGCTTCGGAAAGCCGATCGCCCGGATCTTCGCCGAGGAGGGGGAGGCGGCCTTCCGGGACGCCGAGCGCCGGGTGGTGGGCGCGCTCGCCGGGCCGATCGTGGTCGACCTCGGCGGCGGCGCCTTCTGCGACGCCGCGAGCGCCGGGCGGCTCCTGGCGGCGGGCCGGGTGGTCTTCCTCGACGTCTCCGAGGCGGAGGCGGCGCGGCGGCTGGGCGCCGGCGAGGGGCGCCCCCTGGCGGCGCAGTGGCGGGCGCTGCGGGAGCACCGGCTCCCGCTCTACCGGCGGGCCCACCTCACCATCGAGGTGGACGGGCTCGCCCCCGGCGAGGTGGCCCGGCGGATCCTGGAGGCGACGTGAGACAGGCGACGACGATCCTGGAGGCGAGGCAGGGGGAGCACCGCGCGGAGGTGCGGGTGGGGCCGGGGGCGCTGGAGGCGCTCCCGGCGCTGGTCGAGCCCCGCGACCGGGTGGCGGTGGTCACCTGCGCCCGGGTCGCGGGGACGGCCTGGGGCGCCCGGGCGCTCGGCGCGCTCCGCCGCACCGGCCGGGTGGCGCTGGTCCACCTGCTGCCCGACGGCGAGCGGGGCAAGACGCTCGCCCAGCTCGAGCGGGCGGCGGCCCGCCTCCTCGCGGCCGGCCTGACCCGCGGGAGCCTGGTGGTCGGCCTGGGCGGCGGGGCGGTGACCGACGCCGCCGGCTTCCTCGCCGCGACCTACATGCGCGGCGTCGACTGGGTCGCCGTGCCGACGACGCTCCTGGGGATGGTCGACGCCGCGCTCGGCGGCAAGACGGCGGTCAACCTCCCGCGGGCCAAGAACGCGGTCGGGGCCTTCCACCCGCCGGGCGCGGTGCTCGCCGACCCGCGGGCGCTCGCGACCCTCCCGCGGCGCGAGCTCGCCTCGGGGATGGGCGAGGTCGTGAAGTACGCGCTCCTCGACCCGGCGCTGCTCGCCCGGGTGGCGGCGGTGGGGGAGGGGCTCCCGGACCCGGCGCTCGTCGCCGCCTGCATGGCGGCCAAGCTCCGGGTGGTCGAGGCCGACCCGCGGGAGCGCGGCGCGCGGCAGCTCCTCAACCTCGGCCACACCTTCGGCCACGGCGTCGAGGCGGCCGGCGGGTTCTCCCGGTACACGCACGGCGAGGCGGTGGCGATCGGGCTCGTCCTCGCCTTCCGGCTCGCGGCGCGCCTCGGCCGGATCGGCCCGCTCGCCGTGGCCGAGGCCGAGGCGGCGATCGCCGGCGCCGGCCTGCCGATCCGGGTGCCGGCCGCCGTCGCGCGCCGGGCGCGCGCGCTCATGGTCCACGACAAGAAGCGGACCGCCGCGGGGCTG
>JAJXSQ010000389.1 GCA_021784495.1 Myxococcales bacterium
CGCGTCTCCATGGGCAACCCGCACGCGGTCCTCTTCGACGAGCCGAGCCGCGACCGCGCCGGCGCCGTCGGCCCGGCCATCGAGGCGGCGGTGCGGGGCGGCGTGAACGTCGGCTTCGCCCGCCCCGGTCCGGCCGGCATCGATCTGGTCGTCTGGGAGCGCGGCTGCGGCCTCACCGACGCCTGCGGCACGGGCGCCTGCGCCGCGGCCGTCGCCGCGGCGCGCGCCGGCGCCGGCGCCACCGGCGCGCCGATCGAGGTGCGCCTCCCCGGCGGGCCGCTCCAGGTGACCGTCGGCCCGGACCTCCGCCGCGTCACCATGCGCGGCCCGGCCGAGCGCTCCTTCGAGGGCGAGACCGAGCTCTGACATGAACCCCGGGGGGAGCCTTGGAGCGAGCGGCGCGCCCGGCGCGTCCCTGGACCGGGAGGCGCTCCGGCTCGTCTCGACCCTCGACCTCGAGAAGGTCCAGGAGCTGGCGCTCCAGCTCCTCGCCCGCGCGACCGACGCCCAGGGGGCCGCCCTCTGGATCGCCGACGATCGCGGCGACCTCACCCTGCGCGCCTACCGCGGCCTCGTCGACCGGGGCGCGCTGCCGGCCCGCATCGACCCGCGCGCCGCGCCCTGGGCCGGCCCCATCGCCCGCGGGGCCCCGTTCCCGCCGCCCGGGGCGACCGCCGGCGAGGCCTTCCACGTCCCGCTGGTCGCCGACGAGGAGACGCTCGGCCTCGCCCTCCTCTCCGACCGGGCGACCGGCCGCCTCGGCGCCGAGGAGCAGGCGGCGGCGCTCGCGGTCGCCGACGTGGCCGCCATCGCCCTGCGCAACGCGCGGCGGGTGCAGGCCCTCGAGCGGGTCGGGCTGCGCGACCGGGAGACCGGCGCCTACAACCTCGCCTACTTCGTCGACTACGCGGGCAAGGAGTTCTACAAGGCGCGCCGCTACGGCCGCGCCTTCTCGCTGGTCGTGGTCTCGCTCGACAACGCCGAGCAGCTCCGGCAGGCCGGCGGCCGCGAGCTCTACCGGCGCGCCGTCCGCGACCTGGTCGGCGCCGTGGCCCGGGTCGCCCGCGACGCCGACATCCTCGCCAAGGTCTCGGAGGGCGAGTACTACGTCCTCCTCCCCGAGACCGATTCCTTCGGCGCCCTCATGTTCCGCCGCCGCGCGGCGCTCGAGATCCGGGCCGCGCCGTCGATCCGGCAGCTGGAGGAGCGGGCCCCGGTCCTGCTCTCCATGGGCTCGGCCGCCTTCCCGCGCGACGGCGGCGACTTCGACGAGCTCCTCCACTGGGCGCGGATCCGGCTCGAGGAGGAGCGGGGCTCGCTCGTCCGCCGCCTCCACCTCGCCGACCTCGACCGCGGCGCCTTCTGGGAGCTCTGCGACCTCCTCCTCGCCGGCGACGACCGCCTCCCCGCCGACGGCCCCTCGGCGCGGCTGCCGGCCGACCCGGCCCTCCTCGCCGCCGCGCGCCTCGAGATCGCCCGCGAGCTCGGCCGCGATCCGCGCGGGCGCGGCCTCCTCTACCTCGGGCTCGACGACCCGGCGGCGCGGGCCGCCTTCCTGGACGCGCTCCCCGCCGGCGAGGGCTCCTCCCGGGCCGGCGACGCCTCGGTGGCGGTCCACCTCCTCGGCCGGCGCGCCGCCGCCGGGGCGGGCGCCGCGGGCCACCCGCTCGTCACCGAGGTCTGGCTCGACGGCGATCCCCGGCTCGCGAGCCACCCCTTCGTCCTCCTCCTCTCCGACCAGGCGGCCTACGCCCACCTCGCCGGCCCCGGCGGCCGGGCCTTCCACACCTCCGACGCCGCCCTGGTCGACGCCCTCATCCACGCGCTCCAGGCCCACTACGACCTGCAGCCCATCTAGCGCCCCGCCATGCCCCCGGCCCGCACCGTCCTGATCGCCGACCCCGACCCCGGGACCGTCCGCCTCCTCGCCGCCCCGCTCCGGCGCCGCGGCTACCAGGTCCAGGCGGCGCGCGACGGGGCCCGGGCGCTCCAGGCGGCCATCCTCCGGAGCCCCGACCTGGTCCTCCTCGACGAGGGGATCCCGGTCCTCGACGCCCGATCGCTCGTCCGGATCCTGCGCACCAACCCGCGGACCGAGCGGATCCCGGTCCTCCTCACCGGCCTCGCCGTCGACCGCGATCGCGCCCGGCTGGGCACCTTCCTCCAGAAGCCGCTCCAGCTCGACGAGGTCCTGGCCCGGATCGAGCAGCTCTTCCGGAGGACCGAGGCGGCGCGCGCCGCCGGCGAGAGCCGCGAGCTGGAGGGGAACCTCGCGCAGATCCCGCTCGTCGACCTCCTCCAGGTCCTGGCCATGAACCGGAAGTCGGGGCGGCTGGTCGTCGAGCGCGACGGGGAGCGGGCCGAGGTGGCGCTCCGGGAGGGGCGGATCGTCGACGCCCGCTGCGGCACCGCCGGCGCGGAGAAGGCGCTCTGGCGGCTCCTCTCCCGCCGCGAGGGGCAGTTCGCCTTCGCCCCCGGCCCCCCGCCGGGCGCCGACCGGATCGACCGGCGGGTCGAGGAGCTGATCCTCGAGGGGCTCCGGCAGGGCGACGAGCTCGCGCCGCTCCTCCCGCTCCTCCCCCCGGCCGACGCGCTCCTCGAGCTGGCGGACGGGGCGGACGGCATCCCCCCCGACCTCCACCCGGTGACCGCCGAGGTGGTCCGCCTCCTGGCGACGCCGCGCCCGCTCGCCGAGCTGATCGACGGCTGCACCGCCTCCGACCTCGAGGCGGCGCGGGCGATCCACGCCCTCCTCGAGCGCGGCTACGCCCGCCGGCGCTCCGCGCCCGTCCCCCCCGCGCCGGCCCCCGAGTTCCTCGCGCCGGCCTCCCTCCACGCGCTGCGCGCGCGGGTGGCGCGAGGCCGCGCGTCGGCCGGGCAGACCGTCGGCAAGGTGGTGGTGGTCGGCGGCGGCCCCCTCGC
>JAJXSQ010000027.1 GCA_021784495.1 Myxococcales bacterium
CCGGCGGTCTCCGCCCGGCGGCGCGCTCGATCGAGATATCCGGCGACTAGGTCCCGGGGCGCCGGTGGTGCGCGCGCTCGGGGGGCCAGAGCCCCTTCAGGCGGAGGGCGCGCTCGACCGCGACCCGGTGGAGCGCGGTGAGGGCCGCGCCGGCCACCGGCTCCCCGAGCACGGCGAGCGCCGCCGCGATCGCCTCGAGCGTGGACATCCCGCCCGCGCCGGGAGGGCGGCGGAGCCGGAGCCCGCCCGCCGGCGCGGGGAGCGCCAGCCGCGGGAGCGTCCGGAGCGGGCCGATCCGCTGCACCATCCGCCGGGCCTGGGCCCAGGTGCCGTCCGGCACCACCACGGTGCAGGGCCGGACGTCGGCGGCCGGCCTGGGGTGCGGGGAGGGGAAGAGGAGGAGGCCCGGGCCATCTCCGAGCAGGGCCTCGAGCGCGGGCGACGGGTGCGGGGCGCCGAGGGCGTGATCGAGCACGACGCTCCCTTCGAGCGCCGCGGCGGCCCAGCGGCCGCTGTTGGTCAGCCGGGGGATCTCGCTGGCGTGGCGGAGGAGGACGAAGCGGAAGGGGGTGCGGAGCGAGGGGATCGCGTCGCAGAGGCAGCGCTCCACCGGGAAGGCGCAGCGGCCGCAGCGCCCCCCGGGGACGGCGGCGGGGGCTGGCGGTCGGGCGGGCACGAGCCCCACCTCTACCAGCCTGGCCGCGCGCGGGCCACCGGGGCGGCGACGCGGGGCCCCGGGCGGACGGTGGCGGGAGGGCCGGGCGAGGGGTAATGATGATCGCGCCGGGGATCTTTCCCTCGCCGGGGGAGCGGGAGCGGGCGTGCGTCAGGTCGGGCTGGTGTTGACCGGTGGCGGGGCCCGGGCGGCCTATCAGGTCGGCGCGCTGCGGGCGATCGCCGAGATCCTCCCGCGCGGGCGCTTCCCCTTCCCGGTGATCACCGGGATCTCGGCCGGCGCGATCAATGGGGTGGTGCTCGCCTGCGCCGCCGCCGACCTCTCGCTCGGGGTGGAGGCCCTCCGCCAGACCTGGTCCCGGCTCACCCCGGATCGGATCTTCCGGACCGGCGCGCTCCGCATGGCGTCGATCGGATCGCGCTGGATCCGCGACCTCTCCGGGGGCGGGGTGCTCGGCGGCAACAGCATCAACTACCTCCTCGACTCCGCGCCGCTGCGCGCGATGCTCACCGAGAAGCTGGCCTTCGCGCGGATGCGCCGCCACATCAAGCTCGGGCGGCTGCGCGGGGTCGCGGTCTCGGGCACGAGCTACCGGACGGGCGAGGGGATCACCTGGTTCGAGGGCGGCCCGGAGATCGCGCCCTGGGCGCGCTCGAACCGCTCGGGGCTCCGCGCCCGGTTGACGGTCGATCACGTGATGGCCTCGGCGGCGATCCCCGTCTTCTTCCCGCCGGTCCGGGTCGACGACCACTTCTTCGGGGACGGCTCCTTGCGGCTCATCTACCCGATGAGCCCGGCCATCCACATGGGCGCCGAGCGGATCCTGGCGATCAGCGTCCGCCACCGGACCCCGGAGCCCCCCGCGGGCGACCCGGCCGAGGGGGACCACGTCCCGCTCTCGCAGATCGCCGGGGTCATCCTGAACGCGGTCTTCCTCGACTCCCTCGACACCGATCTCGAGCGGCTCGACCGCATCAACCGGACGCTGGCCCACCTGCCGGCCGATCGGATCGACTCCCGCGACCTCGCCCTCCGGACCATCCCCGTGCTGGTGCTGCGCCCGACGGAGGACCTCGGCCAGCTGGCGGCCGACGAGTACGTGCGGTTCCCGGCGATGCTGCGCTACCTGCTGAAGGGGATCGGCGTCGAGCGGGGGGCGAGCACCGACCTGGTGAGCTACCTCGCCTTCGAGCCGGTGTACGTGTCCCGGCTCATGGCGCTCGGGTACGCGGACACCCTCGCGCGCCGGGAGGAGATCGCCGACTTCCTCCTCGAGGCGCGGTCGGGGAGCGAGCGCCGCTCGAGCGCCTGACGCGGCGGACCGTCCCGCGGGGCGTCAGGCGCCGGGGGCGGCGGCGCGGAGCGACGGGGCCAGCGACCTCCAGGCGGAGGCCGCGAGCACGATCCCGCCGCCGGCGAGCGCCCAGGGACCCGGCCGCTCGCCGACGAAGAGGAAGGTCCAGACCGGGTTGAGCACCGGCTCCAGGAGGACGAGGAGCGACGCCTCGAGCGCCGGCGTGCCCCGGAGGCCGGCGGCGAAGCAGAGGTAGGCCAGGCCGAGCTGGAAGACGCCCAGGTAGGCGAGGAGCAGCAGGTCCCTCGCGGTGGGCGAGGGGCCGGCGCGCCAGAGCGGCAGGGTGGCGGCCGCCGCCACCAGGTTCCCGAGGACGAGGACCGAGGGGCCGCGGTCTCCGCGGAGGCGCAGGCCGAGGATGGAGAGGGCGAAGGCGACCCCGGAGGCGAGGGCGACGAGGTTCCCGGCCGCCTGCCCGGCGGAGAGGCGGTCGAGGAAGAAGAGGGCTACGCCCGCCCCGAAGATCGGGGCGGCGACGAGCTCCCCGCGGCCGGGGCGCTCCCCGAGCAGGCGCGGCGACAGGAGGAGCACCCAGAGCGGCGCGGTGTCCTGGATGAAGATGGCGTTGGCGGCGGTGGTCAGCCGGGTCGCCAGGACGAACAGGACGACCGTGGCCGCGTAGGCGAGCGCCACCGGCCAGTCGCCGCGCGCGGGCCGGCGGCGCGCGGCGGGGACGAGGAGCAGGATGGTCCCCGCCGCGACGAGCGAGCGCCCCCCGGAGATCTGCCAGGCGTCGAGGCCGCACGCCTTGATGGCCGCGCCGGCGGTGGACCAGAGGACGGCGGCGGCGAGGAGCAGGAGCCGGTGCCGGACCATGCGCGGCCTAGGCCGTCACCCAGCCCCGCAGGACCTTGTCGATCTGCTCCTCGGAGAGCTCGCCGGCGTCGGCGAGCTCCTTGATGCGCCGGGTGATCTCCTTCAGCTCCGACTCCCCGAAGGTGATCCCGATCTCGCGCGCCCGGTAGGCGATGGCGGCCCGCCCGGTCAGGCGCGAGCCGATGATCATCTTCCGGGTGAGGCCGAAGGCCTCCGGCGGGATGATCTCGTAGGAGCCGGGGTTGCTCATCATCGCCTTGAGGTGGAGCCCCGCCTTGTGGCTGTAGGCCGTCTCGCCGGTGACGTAGTTGTTGAACGGGATCTCGACGCCGGTGACCCGGGCGACCAGCCGCTCCAGCTCGCGGAGCTGCCCCAGCCGGTACCGCTCCCCGATCCCCTGCGGCTGGAGCGAGAACATCCGGGCGACGAAGCCGCCCAGCGGCGTGATCCCGACCCGCTCGCCGATCCCGAGGACCGACACGTCGACGTGCGTGGCGCCGGCCGAGATGGCCTCGAAGGCGTTGGCGACCGCGCAGCCGGTGTCGTTGTGGCCGTGGAAGCCGACGTCGGTCCGGACGGCCCGCCGGACCTCGCGCACCAGCGCGTAGACCTGGCGGGGGGTGGCGATCCCGACCGTGTCGGCGAGCCCCACGCGGTGGGCCCCGAGCTGCTCCGCGGCGCGGTAGACCGCGAGGAGGTCCGCCACCTCGGACCGGAAGGTGTCCTCGGCGCTGAAGCGCACCTCGAGGCCGGCCCGGAGCGCGAACTCGATGGGCGGGGCCATGGCGTCGATGATCTGCTGGATCGACTTCCCGTGGGACGACTCGCGGAGGATCCGGCTGGTCGCGAAGAGGAGGCCGAGCCCCCGGACGCCGGTGTCGACCGCGGCCTTCACGTCGTCGACCACGCAGCGGGTGTGGCTGATCACCCGCGCGCCGAGGTTCAGCTTGACGATCGCGGCGGCGTCGCGCTGGGACTGGGGGGAGGCGGCCGGGGAGGTCACCTCGATGTACTCGACCCCGAAGGTGTCGAGCGCCCGCGCGATCTCGATCTTGTCCTCGCTCCGGAAGGCGGCGCGGGAGAACTGCTCGCCCTCGCGGAGGGTGGTGTCGATGAGCTTCCAGGGGAGGGTCGGCATGGCGGCGGCAGGCCTCGTCACCAGGTGAACCGGTCGTCGGCACCGAGGACCCGGACCAGCCCCCCCGACGACGGATCGGTCCGGAACCCGAAGCGCTTCAGGTACTCGGGCTGGAAGTAGCCGGTCTCGACCGCCTGGACGCCGCGGGCCCGCATCCTGCGGAAGAACTCCCGCATCAGCCCGTCGGCGAGCCCCTTGCCGCGCTGCTTCCTCGCGACCACGACCTTCTCCATGTGGACCCGGTGACCCCCGGCGGGGCGGTGGAACAGGCCGCCGGTGACCGTCTCCCGGGCACCGAGGGTGAGGAGGAACTCGTGCTCGGCCGAGAACGCCACCTGCAGGTTGGCCTCGTGGAAGATTTGCAGGAGCCGGGCCACCTCGCGGGGGGAGACGGGGCCGCGGACGGCGTACCGCTCGCCGGCCTCGTCGGTGAGCGCCACCACCACCTCGGTGGTGGTGTGGCCGGCGTGGGGCATGGAGATGAGCGCCACCTCCTCCGAGGGGTCGAGGTAACGGTAGGTCATCCGGGCGAGGAAGTGGTCCTCCGCCTCGGTCGCCCGGACGGCGGTCCGGAGGGCGGCGACCTGCTCGGCGAGGTCGAGGGCGCCGGCCGGGAGGCCCCGGGCGCGCGTCATGAGCCGGTCGAGCGCCGCGGCGAGCTCGGGGCGCGCGTCGGCGAAGACGGTCTGGCGAAAGTAGCGGATGCGGGTGTCCGGCCAGACGCCCTCGAGCTCGCCGAGCAGGTAGGTGCTCCACTGCTCCCCCAGGTGCGTCGAGCGGGCCTCGAGCGTCGCCGCCGGGTTCACCTGGAGCCACCGGCGGAAGCGCCGGACCGCGAAGAGCACGCGCAGCGGGGTGTGGCCGTCGGCCCGGAGGTGATCGAGGTAGGTCGTCACCGCGATCGCCCGCCGGCCGGTCGCCGCCTCCTCGAGGACGGGGAGGCCGCGCTCCAGGCCGAGGGCCTCGATCACCGAGGAGAGGAGGAGGGCCTCCGAGGCCCGCCCGGCGAGGTCGGGCCGCGCGCGCTCGACCCGGTCGAGGAAGCTCGCCTGGAAGCGGTCGAGCAGCTCGTCGAGGGTCGGGCACGGGGAGCGATCCGAGATCGACACCAGCCGGGCCCCGGTCTGGTAGTCGTGCGAGGGGACGATGAAGGCCGACGGCGAGGGATCCCGCAGGGCCAGGCGCCGCCCCGCGCGGTCCCAGAAGCGGACGTGGCACTCGAGGGCGGTGACCGCCACGAACGGCCAGAGGAGGTCCAGGCGCCGCCCCTCGCCGCCGCGGACGAGGCGCGCGACCTGCCGCTCCACGTCCTCCCCGGGGATGAACTCCTCGGTGAAGATCCCCCACTCCCCGAAGTAGCCCGCGAACTGCTCGACGAGGGGCGGCGGCGCCCCCGCCGCCAGCAGCCAGTTCACCTCGTCCCGGAGGGCCGCGAACGAGAGCGCCTCGGCGAGGTTGATGGCGACGTCGAAGACCTCGTTCGACCGGGTGTGGATCGAGAGCCGGTACACCGCCTTCCCGTGCTGGCGGCCGAGGAGGGCGACGGTGGCGCCGCCGGGCGGGATGTCGGCCAGCGAGAGGAGCACGCCGCGGGCGAGGACGAACACCGAGGCGCGGACCAGGGTCGAGTCGGCGATCGCCTGGAGGAGCACCGGGCGGGCCGCGTCGCCGACGCTCGGCTCGAAGACCAGGACGTCGGACCAGCCGTACTCGGCGCCGGTCGCCGGGTCGATGGCGAGCCGGAGGTTCGGGCCGATCCAGTTGGAGAAGCCGCGCCGCAGCCGGTCGAACTCCTCGCCGGCGCGCGCGGCGATCGCCGGGTCCTCGTGGAGCGTGAGGCGGGCGAGCGGGATCCGCACCGCCGCGAAGTGGCTGGGGTGGGCGATGGCGGTGGCGGTGAGCAGCCGCATGACGCCGACGACGAGCGTCCGATCGGTGGGCTCCTCGGGGGGCAGCTGCGCGCGGTCGGAGGAGAGGTGCGCCAGGAGGAGCTGCACCTGCGCGTCGGAGAGGCCGCGCTCGCCGAGATCGGCCAGGTTCTCGTCGCGGAGGGCGAGCGGCCCCATCCGGTCGAGGAAGAGGCGGAGGGTCGCGAGCGTCTCGGACGGCTCCTCGTTCGGGAGCAGGACCCGGAAGGCGCGGCGCCGGACGTCCTCGTCGGGGGCGTCCGCCGCCCTCCGCAGGAGGGCCCGGCAGCGGGCCGCCTGGTCGCTGGTCGGGATCGCGAGCCCGAGGTGGAGGTGGTGGATCGCCAGCCGCGCCTCGGGGCGCTCGGCCCGGAGGAGCTCGGCCGCGGCGTGGATCGAGCCGATCCCCACCTCGGGGCGATCGACGGCGCGCAGCAGCCCGTCGAGCCGGTCGGGCCCGGGCGGGATCCAGAGGCGCGGGTCGATCCGGATGTCCCGGCCGGTCCCCTTCCGGCGCCGGGCCACGAGCGAGACGAAGGCCTCCTCCCCGAGGAAGCGCCGCAGCGCCTCGTTCCCGAGCCAGAGCGACGGGCGCGCGAGGAGCGCCCCGAGATCGAGGACCGCGGAGTCGACGGCGTAGGCCAGATCCCCGATGCGCAGGGCGCCGGGGGCCGCCGGATCCCGCCCGATCGCCAGGGTCCGGTCGCCGGCGACCAGGAGCCCGTCGCGCAGCGAGACCTCGTGCTGGAGGGCGCCGATCTCGCGGAGGACCCAGTTCGGGATGCGGACGAAGATCCCGTCGACGGCCAGGGCGAGGTGCTTCTGCTCGTACATCCGCTCGATGATCTCCTTCCAGTTGCGCTCCACCACCTCGCGCTTGAAGGAGAGCTTCGCGGTGAGCTCGCCGTGCTCCTGGTCGAGCGCCCGGGGGAGGACCTGGAAGGCCACCACCCGCTCGTACGGGGCGAGGAAGCGGTTGGCGCTCGCCACCAGCGACGAGAGGAGGTCGCGGAGCTCCTCGGGCGAGCGCTCCCGGAGGCCGGGCTGCCCGCCGTAGTTCGGCCAGACGAGCAGGGTGTTGAAGTCCCGGTGATCGCCCACCAGGAAGGCCTGCGCCACCGGCTCCAGATCCCGGAAGAGGTTCTCGATCCGCTGGGGGGCGATCGTCTGCCCGGCGCGGTTCTTGTAGATCTCCTTCTTGCGGCCGACGATCCGGTAGTGGCCGGCGTCGAGGGAGACCAGGTCCCCGGTGTGGAACCAGCCCTCGCCGTCGTGGGCGCCGAGCTCCTCCGGCCCGGGGTCGAGGTAGCCGGGGGAGACGTAGGGCCCGCGGATCAGGAGCTCGCCGTCCTCGGCGCGGCGGCACTCGATCCCGGGGAGCGGGATCCCGATCGAGCCGTCGACGTAGGATCCCGGCGGCGTCATGGTGATGCCGCCGGTCGCCTCGGTCATCCCGTAGCCGGAGCAGAGCTCGATCCCGGCGCCGTGGAAGGTCCGGAAGACGAGGGGGTCCAGGTACCCCGCCGCCGAGAGGCCGTACCGCAGCCGGGTGCCGGTGATGGCCCGCAGGTGGCTGGCGGCCTCCGCCAGGTCGTCCGAGCCCGCGTCCCAGACCGCCGCCTCCTGCAGCTCGATCCACTTCTTGGGGACCGAGATGAAGACGGTCGGCTTCACCCGCCGGAAGTCCTCGAGGAGCGAGGCCTGCGCGGTGGAGCGGGCGGCGACGTAGGTCGCGCCCCACCAGAGGGTCCCGAGCAGCTCGAGCCAGCGTCCGAACGTGTGATAGAGCGGCAGGTAGCAGAGGAAGACGTCCCCCTCGCCGACCTCCGGGAGGGCGAAGCCGCGGCAGAGCCGCTTGGCCACCAGGTTCTCGTGGGTGAAGACGATCGCCTTGGGCCTCCCGGTGGTGCCCGAGGTGTACATGGCGGTCGCCATGTCCGTGGCCTTGACCCGCGCGGCGCGGGCCGCCCGCGCCGCCTCGTCGAACCCCGCCCCCTGGGCGACCATCTGCTCCAGCGAGAGGAGCCCGTTCCGCTCGGCGCTCGTCCGGGAGATGACCACCACCGCCCGGAGGTCGGGGAGCCCGGAGAGGGACGGGAGCACCTTCGACACCTGCTCCTCGTCCGCGGCGATGAGCAGGCGCGCCCGGGAGTGGCGCAGCATGTACACGACCTGCTCGGCGACCGCGTTCGCCGGCAGCGGGAAGTCGACGAACCCGCTGGTGAGGCAGGCGAGGTCGCAGAGCGCCGCCTCGAGGCAGTTCTCGGAGAGGATCGCGACCCGCGCCTCGGGGTCGTCGCCGAGGAGGGCCAGGATCCCGCGGGCGATCGCCCGGGTCCGCCGGGCCAGCTCGGCGACGGTGAGCTCCCCCGCCTCGGGTCCCTGGGAGCGGATGGCCACGACCCTCGGGTCGGACTCCTCCCGCGAGCGGAGCAGCTCGCCGACCGTGTAGTCCGCGCGCGGGATGATCGGCAGGAGGAGCGCGAGCCAGGCGTCCACCTGGTCCCGGGGCAGCGCCTCGGTGAAGGCGCGGCGGCGGACCCGGTCGAGGAGCGCGGCGATCGCCCGCCGCGCGTCGGCCCGGCCGGCGCCGTCGACGCGGTCGAGGAGCGCGGCGACGAGCGGCGTGATGGCGGCGAGGTCGCCGGGGCCGATCGCGCCCAGCGCCGCCACCGTCTCGTCGACGATCGGGCGCGCCGGCGCCGGCGCGGCGAGCCACGCGCCGGCGAGCGCGGAGAGGGGCGTCACCTCCTGCCGAACGAACACGCGCCCTCCGGGCCGATCAGGCGTCGCGCAGGCGGGCGCGCGCCACCGCCTGGCCGATGAGCGACGCGATCGCCAGCACGTACTCGCGCTCGCCGTCGTCGAGGATCCGGGGGCCGCGGAAGCCGAGGTTGAGCGAGCCCACGCACAGCCCGTCGGCGATCATCGGGACCGCGGCGTAGGCCTGCCCGCCGAGCCGCTCCGCGAGGGCCGCCGCGGCGGAGTACCGCTCCCACAGCTCCTCCTTGCTGGAGATCCAGATCGGGCGCTGCGTCCTCCACGCCTCGGCGATCAGCGCCGGCGCGTCCGGGGGGATGATCGACCAGTCGCGGAGGACGTCGGCCGGCCAGCCCGGCGCGTGGACCACCTCGAGGCGCTCCCCGGTCGCGAGCGCGACGGCCCCGTCGGTCGGCGCGAGGAGCGCGAGCCCCCCCTCGAAGGCCGCCCGGGCGACGGCGGCGGGAGACAGCGGGGCGGCGAGCGCCGCGGCGAGCGACTGCAGCCGCCGGAGCCGAAGCAGCGCCGCCTCGGCGAGGAGCCGCGCGTGGTGCTCGATGTCGGCGACGCGCTCGGCGGCCGCCTGCGCCGCGCGCAGCGCCGAGACCTCGCGGGCGTTGTCGAGGGCGAGCGCCATCGGCGCGGCGAGGCGGGTCGCCTCCACCAGATCGCCCTCGCCGAACGGCGGCCGGGAGTGGCCGCGCATGAGGGTCACGCCCCCCACCACCCGGTCGCGAGCGACGAAGGGGAGGACGAGGATCGACCGGGGGTCGATCGCCTGGAGCGCGGCGAGGTGCGCGTCGTCGTGGGCCGCCCAGCGGAGCACCTCCGCGGAGACCTCGTGGATGAGGCGGGGGGTCCGATCCCGGATGGCCTGGGCCGTCAGGTTGGCCCAGCCGGGCCCCGGCGCCACGCCCCGGATCCGGGCGGCGAGGTCGGCGTGCGCGGGATCGCCGAAGCCGAGGGCGACGCGGCGCGGGATGCCGCTCTCGTCCACCAGGTAGAGGAAGCACCAGTCGGAGATCGCCGGCACGAACGCGCCGGTCACGGTCGTCTGCTGCGACGCGACGTCGAGGCTGGAGGCGAGCAGCCGGATCTCGAGGGGCAGGACCGCCTGGCGCCCCTCGGCGAGGGAGCGCGCGGCCCGCTCGGCGAGCGAGAGCGGGCGGGGCGAGGCGGGGGCCGGCGGGGCTGCGGGCTGCGCGGGCGGGCTCGGGATCGTCATGGCGTCGGATCGTGGGTGAGGCGGGGCGCTCGTCGCGATCGCGCCGGGCGGGGGCGCTGCGGTGAGGTATCGGTCAGCCGCCGCTGGACGTCAAGGCGCGGTTGGGGTGGCCGCGACCCGCCGCCGGCAGGATCGGCCGCCCTGCCGCGCCTGCCCGGCCGGATCCGCATCGCGCCGGGGTCGCGGGGTCGCGACCGACCGGTGGGTCGCCTGCGCCTCTGCGGCCAACCTGCCGGCGGAAGGCCGGTTTCGCCGAGCTCGGGCGGCCGCCGGGCGCGCGCGTCGGTGGGCGCTCGCCGGCGCGATCCATGCCTGTGGAGGGCGGGGTACGGCCTCGCGGGCCGGGTGGAGAGCACCGATGGACGAGGAGCTCAGGGCGGGACTCGAGCGAGCGCGCGGCGCGGCGACGCGGGCCCGCGCCCAGGTGGCGTCGGCCGCCGCGAGCGCGCGGAGGGGGGATTGCGCCCGTCGCCGGCGAGAGATCGAGGCGATCGAGGACCTCGGGCGGTCGGCGGTCCTCGAGTGCCTCGAGGCCGGGGATCGGGCCCTCGCGCTCGCCACGGTCGACCGGCTCGTCGGGATGCTCGACGAGCTCTCTCTCCTCGCGGAGCGGTCGAGCGCCGGCGCGGACGAGGAGCGGGCGGCGGGATGATCGATCCCCGGATCGCGAGCGCGCTCGAGGAGGCGCGGGAGCTGGAGCGCCGCGCCCGGCGGCTGGTGCTGCTGGCGCGGATTCACGGCGCCGAGGCCGAGGCCCAGGCCTGGGCGGCGCGGCTGGAGCGCGACTCGGCGCACGGCCGGTCGGCGGTGCTCGCCCGGCTGGAGCACGGCGACCTCGCCGGTGCGCTCGGCCAGGCCGTCTGCCTCGCCGACGCGATCCGGGCCCGCGGGCTCGACGCCTACGACCGGACGCTCGGCGCGATGGCCGCCGCGCGGGGTGACCCCGGAGACGCCTGACCGGTCGCCTCCCCGCGAGGCGGCCCGCCGGCCGCCCCGGAGCGCGGCCCGGGAGGGCCTCGTCGCGGGGGAGGGGCGCGGCGCGCAGGTCGGCGCCACGCACGGGCCGTGCCCTAGGAGAACCACCGGGGCGTGGTTACAATGGCCGCCATGCACGCTCACGCTCGCGACCGGGCCCGCCGCGGGCTGGAGGTCTCCCCGCGGCCCGCGATCCCGGCCCTGCTGGTCGCGGTCGCGCTCCTCTCCGGCTGCGCCGGGGGGCGGTCGGCCGACTTCGTCTGGGTCCAGGACTACGCCGGGCCGGGCCGGACGGGTCCCGGCTACGTCATCGGCAACGGGGATCAGCTCAGCGTCAAGGTCTTCAACCAGGAGGGGATGTCCGGGAAGGCGACCGTCCGTGAAGACGGGATGATCTCCCTGCCGTTCCTGAACGACGTCCACGCCGCGGGATCGACCCCGGCGGAGCTGGCGACCCGGCTCCAGGGGCGGCTGAAGCAGTTCATCGTGAACCCGGTGGTGACCGTCTCCGTCGAGGCGGCGCGCCCGACCGAGGTGTCGGTCGTGGGGGAGGTGAAGAAGCCCGGCAGCTACCAGCTCGAGCCGCGCGGCGGCGTCCTCCAGGCCCTCGCCAGCGCGGGGGGGCTGACCGACTTCGCCGATCGGGACCGCGTCTTCGTCATCCGCCAGCAGGTGCGGATCCGGTTCACCTATCGGGCCCTCACGCGGGCCGACCCGCCCGCGGTCTCCTTCCTCCTCCAGACGGGCGATGTCGTGGTGGTCGAGTAGGCGATGACGGCCGCGGCGCTCCTCTGCGCGGCCGTCCTCCGCGTCGCGTCTGGCGCCGCCGACCTCACCTACGACCTCGGCCTCAACGCCGAGGGGAGGCTGCGGACCGTCGCGGCCACCGGCATCGGGGTCGAGCACGTCGACGAGATGGAGCTCGATCCGAGCGCGAAGGTCACCGCCGCCGGGCCGACGCTCGACCTCTCGCTGGCCTACCTCCCGATCGTCACCCTCAGCACCCTGCCGGGCGAGGGGCTGGTCGCGCTCCACCACCTGTCGGCGGTGTCGCACTGGCAAGCCGGTCCGATCTGGCGGACGACCCTCACGGCCGACGCCAGCCATGGCACGGTCTCCCTCTTCGAGTTCCCTCAGCCGATCGGGGTGCCCGGCGCCCCGCCCCCACCGAGCCTGACGGTGCCGGCGGTGCCGACCGTCGAGACCGAGGATCTCCGCGGTGGCGTGGCGCTGACCGGTGCCCCGGCGCGGCGGCTCCAGATCGACGCGTCGATCCTCGCGGTGGCCGGCGGCGGCGCGACCGCGCTCGCCCGGACCTTCGTCCCGTTCCAGCGGACCCTCGTCACGGCCGCCAGCGTGGCCTGGGACGCGGAGCGGACCGACCGCCTCACCTCGAAGCTCACGGCGACCGCCTCCACCTTCTCGACGGGCCAGGAGGCCGCCGTGGCGATCCTCTCGGAGACCTGGCGCCGCGTCCTCACGGCGGAGCTCACGCTGACCCTCGGCGCGGGCGGCGCGGCGGCCGATCAGCGCGCGACGGGACCGGCGCACCAGCAGGCCCTCCCCACCGGAGAGGCCGGGATCGACCTCCTGACCAACCCGGGAGGGCTACCGCTCCACGCCAACCTCGACTTCACCGCCGCGCCGATCATCGATCCGATCTTCGGCGCGGTCGGAGAGCAGCTCGGCGGCGGCGCGATCTTCTCGCTCGGCGCGGCCGGTGGCTGGCGGGTCGAGGCCACCGGCTCGGGCGGCTTCCTCGTGACCGGAGTCGAGAAGGGCGGCTCCGTCTGGAGCGGCCTGCTGAGGGTGGTGCACCCGCTGGGGGGGGCGCTCGACGTGGCGCTCGGCGTCCGCGGGATCTACGAGCGCCAGCCGCTCTTCGCGTCCCGGATCTACGACTGGAACGCCTTCGTGCAGGTCGCCGCGCGCGATCACGGCCGGCTCTGACCGGACGCTAGCCCCCCTCCCGCGGTCTCGATCGAAGGACCGCGCCCGGCGCACCGCCCGCTCGCACCTCCAGACCCGAGCGAAGGAGCCGGAAGGTGCGGTGCGGCGCCGCATCGGCCAGGCCCAATCGTCAACCGCTCGATTCCTCGCCGGCTGCGGAGGACCGCCGAGACATCGTCCGCGGTCGTCCCCCATTCACGGGTCAGGACTACCAGGTGCCCCGATCACCCGGCTTGGCAGTTTTGCCTACATGGCCTACCTCCTACACACACCGAACTGGTCGGCGCCGAAGGGGAGTTCCATGCTCAGGCATCACTCGAAGGCCGTAGAGACCGCGCTCCGGCTC
>JAJXSQ010000390.1 GCA_021784495.1 Myxococcales bacterium
CCCGGGCGGCGCTCGCGGCGATCCCCGACGTGGACGCCGCGGGCCGGAGCTGGGCGGCGCGCGCGGCGCGCGCAGAGGCCGACGCCCGGGGGAGCTACCGGGCGGTCCTGGGCGCGCCGGCCTCCCTCCTGTCGGCGAGCGACGACGATCCGGCGCAGCTCCTCCTCGGGCCGCTGGCGCCGCCGCCTCGCCCCGCTCCCCCCGCGCCCAAGGCGATCCATCGAGCGCCGGTGCGCCACCTCCACGCGCCGGCCAAGAAGAAGGGGGCGCGCTCCACGGGGGCCTCCGCGCCCCGCCGCGCGGCTCGCCGCCCGACCGCCTCCTGAGCCCTCCGGCGGTCGCCTGCCCGGATCCGCGGCAGGCCGCTGCGTGGGGAGCAGGCACGCCGCGCCCCTCGCCGCTCGCAACGCCTGGAAATCGGGCGCGCAGCTGCCCGGCATGCGGGCTGCACGTGGCGGCGGCACCTCGCTGCCCTGCGTCCCCCCTCCTGGAGGTCTCGTGAGAAAGCTCCTCGCCGCACTCGCCCTCGCCGCCCCGACCCTGGCCCTCGCCGGCGACGGCGTCGACACCGGCGACACCGCCCTCGTCCTGATCAGCGCCGGGCTCGTGCTCCTCATGACCCCGGGGCTGGCCTTCTTCTACGGCGGGCTGGTGCGCGCCAAGAACGTGGTCCACACGATGATCCTGTCGATCGCCTGCATGGCGATCGTCGGCGTCCTCTGGCCGGTGATCGGCTACAGCCTCGCCTTCTCGCCCGGACCGGCCGGCCTCGATCGGTTCGTCGGGGGGCTCTCCTGGCTCGGGCTGGCCGGGGTCGGCGTCCGCCCCGAGCCGTCGCTCGCCGCGACCGTTCCGCACTCGGCCTTCATGCTCTTCCAGGCGATGTTCGCGGTGATCACCCCGGCCCTCATCTCCGGCGCCATCGTCGAGCGGGTCCGCATCAAGGCCTTCCTCCTCTTCGTCGCGCTCTGGTCGGTCGTCGTCTACACGCCGGTGGCGCACTGGGTCTGGGCGCCGGGCGGGTGGCTCCACCAGCTCGGCGCGCTCGACTTCGCCGGCGGCACGGTGGTCCACATCAACGCCGCCGCCGCCGCGCTCGTGGCCGCGGCGCTCCTCGGCAAGCGGCGCGGCCTCCGGGCGCCCACCGTGATGCCGCACAACGTCCCCTTCGCCATCCTCGGGGCGGGCCTCCTCTGGTTCGGCTGGCTGGGCTTCAACGGCGGCAGCGCCCTCGGGGCGAACGGCCTCGCCGCCACGGCCTTCGTCAACACCGTCTTCGCCCCGGCCGCCGCGGCCGCCGCCTGGGGCCTCGCGGAGCTCATCCTCCACGGCAAGCTCTCGGGCGTCGGGCTCGCCTCCGGGGCGGTGGCCGGGATGGTCGCCATCACCCCGGCCGCCGGGTTCGTGAGCCCGATGGCCGGGATGGCCCTGGGCGCGCTCGCCTCGCTCGCGTCGTACTCCGCGGTCCAGGTCCGTCCGCGCCTCGGCCTCGACGACTCGCTCGACGTCTTCGCGGTCCACGGCGTCGCCGCCACCCTCGGCGCCCTCCTCACCGGCCTGCTCGCCTCCCGGGCGGTGAACCCGGCGGGCGCCGACGGCAGCCTCGCCCTCCTCGGCGTCCAGGCGATCGGCGTGGTCGCCACCCTCGCCTGGTCCGGCGTCCTCAGCCTCGTCCTGCTGAAGCTCGTCGCCCTGGTCACGCCGCTCCGCGCCGACGAGCAGGACGAGTGGAACGGCCTCGACATGAGCGAGGCGGGGGAGCGCGCCTACGTCTCGTCGGACCTCGAGGCCTCCCCCCACGCCGCCAGGGAGAGCGCGACCGCCGCCTGACCTCCCCGCGACGCGCCGGCCGGGTCCCCCCGCCGCCGCCCCCCGGGGAAGGGGCGAGCCACGGGACGTCCCTCCCGCGGCTCGCCCCGGCGCCCCCTTCGGCGCCCGGAGGGATCAGGGCGCCTTGGGCGTCTGGGCGGGGACCGCCGGCGCGGCGGGCGCCGGCGGCGCGGCGCGCAGGTCGAAGTCGACGTCCAGCTGGACGGTCCAGAGCCAGCTCGGGCGGACGGCGGTCCCGAAGCCCGGCCCGGCGATCTGCGAGGTCGCGTTCGGGTCGAAGAAGTAGACCGGGCCGGTGAGGATGTCGATGCTCGGCGTGAAGTAGACGCCGATGCCGGCGCCGACCGCCCCGAAGGCGTTCTTCCCGCTCTGCACGTCGGCGATGAAGTTGATCTTGTTGAGCCCGGTGCGGTTCACCACGATGTCCGGGCTGGTCCAGGCGCCCATGACGCCGGCCTGCTGCCGGGCGCCGCTCGAGCTGACCATGAGCTTGCTGTTCAGGCCGTAATAGCCGCCCAGCACGAGGTTGCCGACGAAGGGGAGGGTCTTGCCGATCTCGGCGTGGAGGACGTCGAAGTTGCTCACGTCGCTCTTGAAGCCCAGCCCGTAGACGCCCGCGGACACCCCCGGCTGCCAGTCGGCGAAGGCGCCCTCGGGGAGCGCCAGCTTGGCGTTGGCGTACAGGTTGTTCTCGGCGATGCCGGGCATGAACGAGTCGACGCCGACCTCGCCCTGGATCTTGTCGAAGGGCAGGACCCCGACCGTGAGCCCGTAGTCGTTCTGCATCGCCGAGCGCTCGGAGACGTAGGTGTCGTAGGTGACGTGCGGCACGAGGTAGGGCTGCACGTAGGTGGTGGCCGGCGTCCAGAAGGTCGTCGACGGCGTCGCGCGCGCCGTCCCGGCCCAGGAGAGGGCCGCGCCGATCGACAGGAGGAGGAGGGACTTTCTCATCGTGAACGTCTCCGTTGGTGAGCGACCGGCGGTCCGGTCGAGGTGGACGCCCCTGCCGAGTGCAGCGGGCGTGCCGCCGCGATCCCCGCGTCGTTCGGCGGGCGGGTGCCACCTGCCGCGCTTCCGGGCGCGC
>JAJXSQ010000028.1 GCA_021784495.1 Myxococcales bacterium
GCGGGCCGGCGGGGGGCGCGGCGGCGGCCGGGCCCCGGCCGAGGTCGGGAACTGCGTGGGGCGCGCGTCGGCGCCGGCGCCGAGGCCGGCGAGGAAGGAGGGGCGCTGGAGCGGCTCGGACACGTTGCACTCCTAGAGCATCTTCTCGGAGGGGCCGACGATGGTGATCCGCCCCTGCGACGCCAGCTCCTGGGCCTGCTTGGCGATCTCCTGCTGCGCCGACTCGACGCTCGCCAGCTTGACCGGGCCCATCGCCGCGAGGTCGTCGGCGAGCATCTCCGCGGCGCGCGACGAGAGGTTCTGGAGGAACTTCTGGCGGACGTCGGCGGTCGCCCCCTTGAGCGCGACGGTGAGCCGGCCGGCGTCGATCTCGCGCAGGAGCGTCTGGAGGTCCCGGTCCGCGAGGTTGATCAGGTCGTTGAAGGTGAAGAGGCGACCGCGCAGCTCCCCGGCGAGCGTCTGGTCGTCCTTCTCGATCTCGGCGATCACCACCCCCTGCTGCTGGGGGCTGATGCGGCGGAGGATCTCCAGGGCGGTGCTCTTGCCGTCGACGCGCCGCATGCCGCCGGCGACGAGGGCCTTGAGCTCCGAGGAGAGCGCCTGGCCGACCTCCCGCAGGACCTCGGGCGCGACCGACTCGATGGTCGCCATCCGGCGGAGCACGTCGGGGCGGATCTTGTCGGGCAGGCGGTCCATCACCCCCGCCGCGCGCCAGGGCTCGAGCGAGGAGAGGACCAGCGCGATCGTCTGCGGCTGCTCGCGCCCGAGCACCATGGCCAGGGCCTCGGGATCGGCCTGGGAGACCGGCCCCAGCACCTCGTCGGGCGGCGGCGGCGGGATGACGCCGTCGAAGGCCCGCCGCGCCAGATCGGGGCCGAGCGCCTTGCTCGCGACCTCCCGGAGCAGGTCGTCGCCAGCCGCGGTGTCGCCGCCGACCGTCTCCATCGCCGAGATGAAGGTCTCGAGGGACTCGGAGACCCGGGCCGGCGGGGCGCTGCGGAGATCCTTGGCGCCCAGCGCGACCCGGCGGAGCTCCGGCTCGCCGAACATCCGGAAGATGGTCCCGGCGGCGTCGGCGCCCACGCCGAGCAGCACCGCCGCGGCGCGCTGGCAGCCGACGCCGCTCGACTCCGCCATGATGGCCGCGGGGAGGGCGCCGGAGGGGATCGGATCAGCCATTGGTGCTCCTCGGCTGGGGGTGGCCGCCCTCGGCGGCCATCCAGGCCTTCAGGATGTGGGCGGCGCGCGTCGGGTCCTTGGTCGCGAGCTCGCGGGCCCGCTCCCGGAGCGACGTCGCCGGGTCGGGGAGCGCGGGCCGCGCCGCGCCGGGGGCGGGGAGGCCGGCCTCCCGGGCGAGGGCCGCCTCGATCTGGGCGATGCTCGAGCCGGCGGTGATCACCGGGAGCTGCCCGCTCGCGGGCGCGCCGCCCCGGCGCGTCGCGGCGAGGCCGATCAGCGCGAGGAGGAAGACGCCGCCGGCGCCCGCCGCCCAGGGGAGCCAGGGGCGCGACGGGGCGGGGGCGGGGGGGGCGGCCTCGCCGACCTTCTCCTCGCTCCGGGTGAACGGGGCGCTGGTGATGTCGAACTCGTCGCCGCGCGCCTGGTCGAAGCCGGCGGCGCGCTTCGCCAGCTCGCCGAGCCGGTCGAGGTCCGCCTGGGGGCGCGGCTGCCCGTGCAGCCCGTCGACCAGCACCGCCAGGGAGATCTTCTGGAGCCGGGGGACCCGGGCCACCGTCGTGGTGGTGGTCTTCGAGACCTCGAAGTTGCGGACCTGGTCCTCGCTGGTGGAGGTGGCGCCCCGCGCCGGGGCGGCGGCCGGGGCGGCGGGGGCGAGCGGCTGGTTGGCGGCGGCGCCGGCCAGGCCGGCGGCGCCCTGGGCGGCGCCGACGGCGGTCTGGGTCACGTGGCGGTCGCTCCGGAGCGCGGTGGTGTCGGGATCGACGGTCTCGGCGGCCGTCTGCACCTCGGTGGCGTCCAGGGCGGCGGTGACGCGGGCGACGACGTTCCCGGCGCCGACGGCCTGCTCGAGCATGTCGACGACCCGCCGCTCGAGATCGTGCTCCAGCTTCTTCTCGTAGGTCATCGCCTCGCCCCAGCCGCCGCTCGGGGTCAGCATCTCGCCGGTCCCGTCCACGATGGTGACCCCCTCGGCCGGGAGCCCGGGGACCGCCGACGCGACCAGGTGGCGGATCCCGGCGATCTCGCGATCTCCGAGGGTGCGCCCCGGCTGGAGGTTCACCACCACGGCGGCGGCCGGGCTCCGATCCTGATCCCGGAAGAGGCCGCGCTCGGGCATCGAGACGTGGACGCGCGCCGAGCGGACCGCCGCCAGGCGGGAGATCGTCCGGGCGAGCTCACCCTCGGTGGCGCGGCGGAGGTTCACCTTCTGGGTGAACTCGGAGACCCCGAGATCCCCGCGATCGAAGATCTCGAAGCCGACCCCGCCGCCGCGCGGCAGGCCGGCGCCGGCGAGGATGAGCCGTGCGTCGTACACCTTGGAGGCGGGGACGGCCAGGGCCGCGCCGCCGGCCTCGAGCCGGAAGGGCACCCCGGCGCCCTTGAGCGTGGCCGACGCCTCGGCCGAGTCCTCGGGCGTGAGGTTGGTGAAGGCGTACTGGTAGGCCTCGGCGCCCTGGACGGCGTTGAACACCCCGACCCCGACCGCGGCGAGCGCGGCGACGAAGGCGACGAAGCGGATGCCGGCCGGGATGACCGCGAGTGCCTTGGGGAGCTCCCGGAGCTGGGCGAGGAGGGGTTCCATCGTTCACCTAGACCGGCATGCGCATGACTTCCTGGTAGGTCTCGACCAGCTTGGCGCGGACCTTCTCGGCGACGCGCATGGCGATGTCCGCCTTGGCGAGGGCCAGCGACACCTCGTGGAGGTTGCCGGCCCCGTGGGCGACCGCCGCCGCCTGCTGGTCTCCCGCCTGCTGGAGCGCGTCGACCTGCGCGAGCGCCTTGCCGAGCGCCTCGCCGAACCCCGCCCCCGCGGCGGGTGCCGCCGGGGTCGCGCCGCCCACCGGGAGCGCCGCGCCGATTCCTCCGATGCCTTCGATGGCCATGGTCCGCCTCTAGGGAGCGATGTCGAGGGCGCGCTGCGCCATCGTCTTGAGGGTGTCGACCGCCGTCGCGTTGGCGTCGTAGGCCTTCTGGGCCGACATGAGATTGACGACCTCGTAGATGGGGTTGACGTTGGGGAGGGTGACGAAGCCGTTCGGATCGGCGTCCGGGTGCGACGGGCTGTAGACGCGGCGACCGGGGCGCTGATCCTGGGCGATCTCCGCGACCCGGACCCCGGAGAGGCCGGTCGCGCCGCCCAGCTCCTCCTCGAAGGGCGTGGCCTCGAGGACCGGATCGAGCCGGCGGTACGGGGCGCCGTCCGGTCCGCGCGTCGACTCGGCGTTCGCGAGGTTCGACGCGGCGAGGTTCACCCGGGTCCGCTCGACGGAGAGGCCGGTGGAGGAGAGGCGGAGCGCGGAGAGGAAGTCCATGGCGATCACCCCTGGCCGTCGCTGGCCACGTAGCGGAGGATGGCGAGCTTCTTGGCGGTCGCGCGGGCGGTCGCGCCGTACTCGATGGCGTTCTCGGCGACCGCGGCGAGGGTCCGGTCGACGTCGACGGCGTTGCCGTCGAGGCCGGCCTGGGCGCCCGGCACCTCGGCGACGAACCGCTCCGGCGCGGTCGGCTGCGCGCCGCCGGACGCGTCGAGGGGCACGTCCCCGGCCCGGGCCTCGCCCTCGACCGTCGGCCCGCCGAGCGCGGCCGGCCCGACGGCGTTCATCGCGGCGTCGAAGTCGAGGTCCCGCGGGAGGAACCCGGGGGTGTCGACGTTCGCCAGGTTGGACGCGAGGACCGCCTGCCGCGACAGCCTCACGTCGAGCGAGCGCTCCAGCGTCGACAACGTGGCGTCGAAGATCCTCATGGGCGCTCCTCTTGCGACCGGCGTGCCGGGAGCCCGACGAGGGGCGGAGGCCGCAGGTCACCCGCGGCGGCCGCGGCCGCCGGGACGCCGGCCTCCCGCCAGGCGCGCAGCTTGTTGCGCAGCGTCCGCAGGCCGATCCCCAGGAGCCGCGCGGCGTGGGTCCGGTTCCCGCCGACCCTCCGGAGCGCCTCCTCGATGGCGAGCCGCTCCAGCTGGGCGAGCTCGATCGGCAGGTGGGGCGGCAGCAGGCCGGGGGCCCCCCCGGGCGACGCCTCCGCGGCGGCGAGCTCCGGCGCGAGCCCCAGGTGGTGCGGCTCGATCTCGCCGCCCCGCGCGCGGACCAGCGCGCGCTCCAGGAGGTTGCGCAGCTCGCGGACGTTGCCGGGGAAGGGGTGGGAGAGGAGCGCCTCGACCGAGGCGGCGGAGAGCGAGGGCGCGGCCCTCCCGGCGGCGGCCGCGGCCTCGGCGAGCGCGCGCCGGGCGAGGGGGAGGACGTCCTCCCGGCGAGCGCGGAGCGGCGCCAGCGGGATCGGGTAGACGTCGAGCCGGTAATAGAGGTCGGAGCGGAGAGCGCCGGTCCGGACCATCTCCCGGAGATCCCGGTTCGAGGTGGCGATGATCCGGACGTCGACCGGGATGGGGCGGTGGCCACCGATCCGGTCGATCTCCCGCTCCTGGATGACGCGGAGGAGCTTGGCCTGGAGCGCGAGCGGCAGCTCGGACACCTCGTCGAGCAGGAGCGTCCCGCCGTCCGCCTGCTCGAACCTCCCGACGCGACGCTCGGCGGCGCCGGTGAAGGCGCCCCGCTCGTGGCCGAAGAGCTCCGCCTCGAGGAGGGACGCGGGGAGGGCGGCGCAGTTGACGGCGACCCAGGGGCCGTCGGCGCGCGGCGAGCGCTCGTGGATGTATCGCGCCAGGATCTCCTTGCCGGTCCCCGACTCGCCGACGAGCAGGACGGTGGTGGGGGTCGGCGCCACGTCGGCGGCGGCGAGGAGGGCCGCCTGCATCGCCGGGCTCTCGGCGACCGGCTCGACGCCGACGGGGCGGGGGGCAGCGGTGGCGGCGGTCTGGATCACGGGCGGACTCCCTGGGAGAGGAGGACGAGGCGCGCCGCCTCGGCGGCCGAGCTGGCGGCGGCGAGATCGGGATCGGCGGGGGCGCCGTCGGGCGGCGCCGCCTCGCCCGGCGGGGGCGCGGCGCGGCGGCGGACCTGCCCCCGGAGCGCGTCCCAGCCGTCGCGGCGCCAGTCGGAGGGGGAGAGGTGAGCGCGGGCGTAGAGGACGATCTCCTCGGCGCGGGCCCGGTCGCCCCCGTCGAGGAAGAGCGCCGCCACCCGGTGGAGGTGGGAAGGGAGGGCGGCGTCGGGGATCCGGCCGGTGACGGCGGCGAGGAGGTTCGCGGCGAACACCGGCGCCCCCGCGTCGGCGGCCTGATCGGCCGCGGCGCGCGTGAGCGCGAGCGCGAGCGCGGGCGGGAACGGTCCGGGGGAGCGGTCCGGGAGCTCCAGGTAGAGCGCGAGCGCCGTGGAGCCGGTCGGGGTCGGGGCGCGGAGCCCGAGGAGCAGCAGGTCGCCGCACCAGCGCATCACCCCGGCGCAGGCGCCGCCGGGGGTCATCTCGGGCGCCAGGGTCCGCAGCGCGCCGGAGAGGTCGCCGGTGAGCGCCTGGATCCGCGCGGCGCGGATGGTCATGTCGTGCCGGACCGCCGGGGGGACCTGGCCGGGGTCGAAGACCGGCGCGCGCGCCTCGGCGTCGCCGATGCAGCTCGGCTCGAGCTCGCAGAGCCGCGCCTGGGCCATCCGGCCGTACGGGTACTCGCTGCGGGCGCGCCGCCAGTGGGCCTCGGCGGCCTCGAGGTCGTCGTCGGCCAGGGCGAGATCGCCCAGGCGGAGCTCGGCCAGCGGCGCCGGACCGGCGCCGCTCGCGACGGCGAAGCGGGCGCGCGCCTCCGCGGCGTGGCCCGCGTCGAGGAGGCACTCGCCCTGGGCCTCGGGGGTCCGGCCGGGGCACCGGCCCAGGCCGAGCTGGGCGGGATCGAGCGGGACGATCGGGACCCCGCCGTCGTCCGGCCGCCAGGGCGGAACGGACAGGGACCGCAGGTCGAGGGTCGGCTCCCCGGGCACCGGGTCGAGCGTGGCGCGGAGGTCGGGGGAGCGGCAGACGAGCGTCACCGCCCCCGGGCCCGGGCCGCGCTCGACGCCGGGACAGAGGCGGGAGGCTCCGGTGAGCCGGCGCGCGACCGCGCCGACCGAGCCCCGTGGCACCTCGAGGGTGAGCCGCCGCTCGAAGGGCCGGGGCCGCAGCACGACCGGGGAGGCGGAGGCCGGGAGCGCGATGCGCTCGGCCGACCGGACGAGCGCCAGCGGCGGCGCGGCGGCGAGGAGCGTCAGGAGGGCGGCGGCGGGCGTCACGGGACCCGCGATGTGCAACGGCCGTGCGCGCCCGGTCGACGTCGGGCTGACGCGCCGGGCGGGTCACGGGGCGCAGCGGCGCCCCGGGGCAGGCCCGGGCGCCGCGCTCCACGTCAGGCCGCCGGCGCCGGTCAGGGCGTTGACGCGCCGGCGTCGCGCCCGCGGCGGCGGAGCTTCTCCACCAGCGTGGTCCGCTGGAGCCCCAGCAGATCGGCGGCCGCCTTCTTGTTGCCCCCGGTCCTGGTGAGGGCCGCGTCGATGTAGGTCTCCTCGATCCTCCGGAGGAGGCCGGGGAGGTCGACGGGCCGGCCGTCGGTGAGGGGCGCCTCGACCGCGGGGGCGGGGTCGCTCGCGACGTGGAAGCGGATCGGCTCGGCGGAGGCGGGCGCGGGGGAGGCGAACGCGTGGGCGTCCGGGGCGGGGGCGAGGGCGGGGGGCTCGGCGATCGCGAGGTCCTGCACGACCGAGAGCGCCGCGGCGGCCGGGCGCCCGCCGCGGAGCGGGACGGGGAGGTCGCCGACGCGGATCACCGGCCCCTCGGAGCAGACGGACAGCCGCTCGACCAGGTTCTCGAGCTCCCGGACGTTTCCGGGCCAGTCGTAGGACTGCAGCGCCTCGACGACCGCCGGCTCCACCGGGCGGCGCTCGCCGCGCTGCGTCCAGAAGTGGTCGAAGAGGCGGAGGACGTCCCCGGTCCGGGCCCGGAGCGCCGGGACCTCGATCGGGCAGACGAGCAGGCGGTAGTAGAGGTCCCGGCGGAAGCGCCCCGCCGCGACCTCGGCCGCGAGGTCGCGGTTCGTGGCGGCGACCAGCCGGAAGTCGGCGGGGACCGGCTCGGTGGAGCCGACGGGCTCGTAGCTGCGCTCCTGGAGGACGCGGAGGAGCTTCACCTGGAGCGAGAGCGGCAGCTCGCCGATCTCGTCGAGGAACAGGGTGCCGCCGTCGGCGGCGGCGATCCGGCCGCGCCGGGACTGCACGGCCCCGGTGAAGGCGCCGCGGACGTGGCCGAAGAGCTCCGACTCGAGCAGCGCCTCGGGGATCGCGCCGCAGTTGACCGGGACCAGGCTGCGCGACCGGCGCCCGCTCTGGTCGTGGATGAACCGGGCGAAGACCTCCTTGCCGGTCCCGGTCTCGCCGGTGAGCAGCACCGTGGCGTCGCTCGTCGCGATCCGCCGGCAGCTCCGGACCAGGTCGACGAGCGGGCTCTCCGGGCCGTGGATGATCGCCGGCCCCCGCCGCAGGTCCACCGCCGCCTCGCTCGCCGTCGTGACGTTCATCTCGGTTCCCCTTCGCCTTGTCGCCGGCCGAGTGACGCCGGCATCGCCGTGACGCCACGAGCAAGCGCCCTGCCAATGACGCCAGCCGGGTGACGGCGGCCAAGTCGCCGGAACCAGGGCGTTTCACCTCCCGTGATGGCAGGGTCGGCGCTCACCCCGGGGAGGGAGCCACCCGGTTCGGCGGGACCGGGGCGGCCGGTGGATTGACCTTGGGTCAAGCCCACATGTCGGACCGAGCCGCCGCGCCGCGTCGCGGCGCACGGGCGCTGGCTTGACAGGCGCGGAAGGGCGCCGCTAAATTCGCGGCCCATCCAGCATGACGGATCGACGCCAGAGCTCCCGCCGCGCGGCGCCAGGCGCGGGGCGGGCGGCGTTCGTCTCGCCGGAGACCCGCGCGCTCGAGCTCGACGGCGCCGTCGAGCTCGAGCTGGGCGGGCGCCTCGCGGAGGTCCGCGTGGCCTTCCGCACCTGGGGCGAGCTCGATCCCGACGGCGCGAACGCGGTGATCGTCTGCCATGCCCTGACCGGCTCGGCCGACGCCGATCTCTGGTGGACCCGGATGTTCGGCCCGGGGCGCGCGCTCGACCCGTCCCGCGACTTCGTCGTCTGCTCGAACATCCTGGGCAGCTGCTACGGGACGACCGGACCGACCTCGCTCGACCCGGCCACCGGGCGCCCCTACCACGGCGGCTTCCCGGCCATCACCGTCCGGGACATGGTCCGCGTCCAGCACGCGCTCGCGCTCCGGCTCGGGATCCGGCGGATCCGGATGGTGATCGGCGGCTCCCTCGGCGGGATGCAGGCGCTCGAGTGGGCCCTGTGCCACCCGGAGATGGTCGAGTCGGTGGTCTTCATCGCGTCGGCGGCGCGCCACGCGGCCTGGGCCATCGGCCTCGGGGAGGCGCAGCGCCAGGCGATCCTGGCGGATCCGCGCTGGCGAGACGGCCGCTACGACGAGGCGGACCCGCCCGCCGCCGGGCTGGCGGCGGCGCGGATGATGGCGATGCTCTCCTACCGGAGCTTCGCCTCGTTCGAGGAGCGCTTCGGCCGCCGGCCGCAGACCGCGGACCTCTTCGCGGTCGAGAGCTACCTCCGCTTCCAGGGGCAGCAGCTCGTCGACCGCTTCGACCCGGCCAGCTACGTGGCCCTCACCCGGGCGATGGACACCCACGACGTCTCGCGCGGCCGCGGCGACTTCGACGACGTCCTCCGGGGCCTGGCGCAGCCGATGCTGGTCGTCTCGATCGACTCCGACGTCCTCTACTGGCCCGCGGAGCAGCGGGAGGTGGCGCGCCTGGTCCCGGGGGCGCGCCTCGCGGTGCTCGACTCCCCGCACGGCCACGACGCCTTCCTCATCGACGTCGACCGCCTCTCCGGTCTGGTCGCCGACTTCCGCGGCCGCCCGGCGCGGGTGGCCGTCGCGAACGACGCCGTGGACCGCGCCTACGCCGGGAGCGGGCTGTCGCTCCTCGTCATGGGGAAGGGACAGGTCGGCGGCGCGCTCCTCGACCAGCTGGCCGCCCAGCGCGCCGGGCTCGAGCGGGACTACGACGTGGTGCTCCGGGTCGTCGGGATCGCCGACCGGCACGGCGCCGTCGTCGACGAGCAGGGGGTCGATCTCGCGGGGTGGCGCCGGGCGCTGGCGGCGGCGCCCGCCACCGGGCCGGTCGACGCGGCCTCCGCCCCGGCGCTCCTCGACCGGCTCGTCGGCCTCCCCCGGCCGGTGCTGGTCGACCTCACGGGCGCCGACGGGATGGAGGAGGTCTACGAGCAGGCGTTCCGCCGGGAGATCGACGTGATCGGCGCCAACAAGCGGCCGCTCGCCATCTCCGGGCGCCGCGCCCTCCAGCTCAACGAGGTCCGCCGCCAGCACCACCGCCTCTTCGCGCACGACACCGCCGTGGGCGCGAGCCTCCCGGTCCTCGACACCGTGCGCAGGCTGGTCCAGGCGGGGGACCGGATCGTCCGGATCGAGGGATCGCTCTCCGGGACCCTCGGGTACCTCTGCGGCGAGGTGGCGAAGGGCGTGGCGCTCTCCATGGCCACGCGGTGGGCGGTCGGCCTCGGCTACACCGAGGCCGACCCGCGGGACGACCTGTCCGGCCTCGACTCGGCCCGCAAGGCGCTCATCCTCGCCCGCGAGGCCGGGCTCTCGCTCGAGCTCTCCGACGTGCAGATCGAGCCCTTCCTGCCGCTCGCCCTGCTCGAGCCGGTGGAGCTGATCGCCTCGCTGCGCCGGCACGACGCCGCGCTCGCCGGCGAGGTGATGCGCCTGCGGGCCGGCGGGAGGCACCTGCGCTACCTCACGACGATCGTCCCGGCCGGCGACGGGCGGGCCGCGATCCGGGTCGGGCCGGTCGCGGTCGACCCGCACCACCCGGCGGCGCGCCTCTCGGGCGTCGAGGCCTTCGTCGCCTTCACCACCGAGCGCCACGCGGAGCGCCCGCTGCTCGTCCAGGGCGCGGGGGTCGGCGGGGCGCTCACCGCCGGCGGGGTGCTCGCCGAGATCCTGCGGCTCCGCGGCGAGGGCGGCGGCGCGCGCTGACCTGCGGGCGCGCGCGCTCCGGCCACCCAAATCCGGTTGAGGCGCCACCCGGCCGCCGGTGGAGGCGCCGGGGCCGGGGCGGAGAAGCGCCCGGGATCCGGGGGGATGCGGGCTGGCCGGTCCATTGCTCTGGTCCGCGGCGCGCCGCCGACGAGGCGCGCCATCCCACGGAGACCCATGAGCCAGACCGCCCGAGCCGTCGTCCTGTTCGTCATCGTCGCTGCCTTCACGGTCCTGCTGTTCGGCGGGGCCCAGATCGCGAAGCACAAGCCGCCCATCCCGGACCGGGTCGTCGCCGAGGACGGCCGCCTGGTCACCACCGGCGCCGAGATCCTCGCGGGGCAGCGGTCCTACCTGGAGCGCGGCGGCCAGTCGACCGGCTCCGTCTGGGGCCACGGCAGCTACCTCGCCCCGGACTGGACGGCCGACGCCCTGCACCGGACCGCGCTCGCGGCCGCCGGCCTCCGCCGCGGGCTCTCGCCCGCCGCCGCCGCGTCCTTCACCCAGGCCGATCTCGAGGCGCTCGACCCCGGCGAGCGCGGCCGGGTGGAGGCCGAGGTCGCCGCCGAGCTGAAGCGGAACCGCTGGGACGCCGCGACCGGGACGCTCACGCTCTCCGCGGGCGAGGCCGCGGCCCTCCCCGCGCTGCGCGCCCACTACGCGCGCCTCTTCGCCGGCGGGGACGACGCGATGTCGATCCCCGCCGGCTTCGTCCCGGACGCCGCGGAGGCGGGCCGGATCGCCGACTTCTTCTTCTGGAGCGCCTGGGCGGCGGGGACCGATCGCCCGGGGGAGGCGATCACCTACACCGCCAACTGGCCCTTCGACCCGCTCGCCGGGAACCGGCCGCTCCCCTCGGCGCTCGTCTGGTCGATCGTCTCGGTGGTCCTCCTGATCGCCGGGATCGCGGTGGCGATCTTCGCGTACCTGCGGCTGCGCGCGAAGGATCCGGAGCACGTCCCGGCGATCCCGGCGCTCGGCACCCCCCGGCCCACCCCGAGCCAGCGCGCGACGCTGCCGTTCTTCGTCATCGCCATCGTCCTCTTCGGGCTGCAGGTGGTGCTCGGATCGATCACCGGCCACTACGCGGTCGAGGGGAACCGGATCTTCGGCGTCGAGACGGCGCGGATCCTCCCCTACGCGGCGAGCCGGACCTGGCACCTCCAGCTCGCGGTCTTCTGGATCGCCACCTGCTGGCTCGCCACCGGGCTCTTCATCGGCCCGGCGGTGGGCGGGCGCGAGCCCCGCGGGCAGCGGGCCCTCACCCTGGCGCTCCTCGGGGCGCTCGTCGTGGTCGTGGTGGGCGCGCTCGCCGGGACCTACCTCGGGGTCATGGGCAAGCTCGCCGGGCCGGACGGGTGGCTCTTCGGCCACCAGGGCTACGAGTACGTCGAGCTCGGCCGGGTCTGGCAGATCGGCCTCATCGCCGGGATGCTCCTCTGGCTGTGGCTCGTCCACCGCGCGCTCCGGCCGGCCCTCGCCGGCGAGGCGGATCGCGGTGGCCTGACCCACCTCCTGCTCTACTCGGCGGTCACCATCCCGCTCTTCTACTCGGTCGGCCTCCTCTACTCCCCGAACACGCACCTGGCGGTGGCCGATTACTGGCGCTGGTGGGTCGTCCACCTCTGGGTGGAGAACTTCTTCGAGGTCTTCGCGACCGTCGCCGTCGCCTTCGTGCTCACCCGCATCGACGCGGTGGGCGAGCGGGCGGCGCTGCGCACCACGCACTTCTCCATCGCCCTCTACCTCGGCGCCGGGATCATCGGGACCTTCCACCACCTCTACTTCTCCGGGTCGCCGCTCTTCATCACCGCCCTCGGGGCGACCTTCTCCGCGCTGGAGGTGGTGCCGCTGGCGCTGCTCGGCTTCGAGGTGAGCGAGCACCTGCGGCTCGTCCGCTCCGGGCCCGCGGCCCGCCCCTGGCGCTGGCCCCTCCGCTTCTTCATGGCGGTGGCCTTCTGGAACATGCTCGGGGCCGGGGTCTTCGGGTTCCTCATCAACCCGCCGATCGTCCTGTACTACGCGCAGGGGCTCGACACGACGCCCATCCACAGCCACGGCGCGCTCTTCGGCGTGTACGGGTTCCTCGCCATCGCCCTCATGCTCTTCTCGATGCGGAGCATCGTCCGGCCCGAGGCCTGGTCCGATCGCCTCCTCCGGGTGGCCTTCTGGGGGCTCAACCTCGGCCTCTTCCTGATGATGTTCGTCTCGCTGCTCCCGGCGGGCATCTACCAGCTGCGCGAGGCGGTCGCGAAGGGCACCTGGTGGGCGCGCAGCCCCGCGGTGACCGGGAGCGCCTTCATCCACGCGGCGACGTGGGCGCGGCTGGTGCCCGACCTCGTCTTCGACGTCGGCGTGCTGGCGCTGCTCGCCTTCGTCGGCCGGGCGGTGCTGGTCGACGCGGCGCTCCGGCGAGCCGAGCGGCTCGAGGACCGGGACGCGCCGCGCCGGGCGGCCTGAGCCCGGGCGCCGGGGGGGGCGGCGTGGGCCGCCGCCTTGCCCCGGCGCCGGCGCCGGCTTAAACCGGAGGCATGACCGAGGCCGCGAGCCCCGCCGGGACCAGGCCCGGCCGCAACGATCCCTGCTGGTGCGGGAGCGGCCTGAAGTACAAGCGCTGCCACCTCCCGGCGGACGAGCGCGGCGCGCCGGCGACTCGACCGGGTCGCCGCGCGGTCGCGCCGGGGCGGGTGACCCCGGGCCGGGCCGTGCCCGCCTCGATCCCTCGCCCCGACTACGTCGGGACGGGGCGGCCGGTGGCCCAGGGAAAGGACGTGAAGGACGCCGGGGAGCTCGAGCGGCTCCGGCGCGCCTGCCGCGCGGCGGCGCGGGTCCTCCGCGTCGGCGGCGAGGCCGTCCGGCCCGGGATCACCACCGACGCGCTGGACGACCTCTGCCACGCGGAGACGGTCCGGCTCGGGGGCTACCCGAGCCCGCTCGGCTACCGCG
>JAJXSQ010000029.1 GCA_021784495.1 Myxococcales bacterium
CCGCGGCCCGAGGGCGGCGCCGAGGCGCGGGGCGAGGTGGCGCGCCGCCAGCCACCCCGCCACGGCCGCGGCCAGCTTCGCCAGCTGCGGGAGGGCGCCGCCGATCGCGCCGGCCACGGCCCCGAGGAGGAGCGCCGCCGCGACCACCGCGTCGACGGCGTCGAGGTGCATCCCGGTCACCGGATCCGGTAGTCGCCGCGCGGCCGCGTCTTCTCGAGCTCGGCCTGGATCTGGGCCAGCAGCTCCTTGAAGCGCGGGTTGGCCGGCTCGTATACGAGCGCGCTCTTGATCGCCCGCTCCGCCGCCTCCCAGCGCTCCCCCCGCGCCTCCTGCGTCGCGGTGGCGTAGAACTTCCTGCCGTTCGGGGTCTGGCCGAACTGCTCCTCGATCCGGCGCTGGCGCTCCTCCTTCACCTGGGCCTCGTCGGCCTCGGTGAAGCGGAGCTTGCGCGCCCGGTCCGGACCGGTGACGTCGGCGAGGTAGCGCTCGCGGCGGCGGTCGTCGCGCAGGACGGTGTAGGCCTCGTTGATCCGGCGGTAGATCCGGCCGATGGTCGCGCGGAGCTCGGCGCTCCCGGCGGCCGCGAAGCGGTCGGGGTGGTAGACCCGGGACTCGCGGTGGTAGGCCGCCCGCACCTCCGCCGCGCCGGCCCCGGGCTGGAGCTTGAGGACGGCGTAGTAGTCGAGCTGGTCCAGCACCGCCGCCAGGGTCTCCACCTCGATCAGGGCCTGCGCGTCCATGTGGCTCGGCTCCCTCCGCCCCGCCCTCAGACGCCGGCCGGCGCCCGCCCCAGCAACTCGATCCCGGCGTTGTCGTCGATCGCCTGCCGGAGGTCCTGCTCCGACAGCCCCGAGGAGAGGCTGATGGTGGTCGAGGTCCGCTGGCCGGTCTCCAGATCGGTGGCCGACACGTCGACGATGCCGTTCGGGTCGATCTCGAAGGTGACCTGGATCTGGACCTCGCCGCGGTAGCCCACCCGGAAGCCGGTGAACTCGAACTCGCCGAGGAGCTCGCACCCCTCCACCCGGTTCGACTCGCCCTGGTAGACGCGGATCTTCACCCGCTCCTGCCCGTCCCGGCTGGTGGTGAAGGTCTTCGACCTCTCGATGGGGATGGGGGTGTTCTTCTCGATGAGCCGCTCGGCGAAGCCCCCCACCGTCCCGACCCGGAGCGAGAGCGGCGTGACGTCGAGGAGGTAGCTCGCCTGCCCCCCCTCGGCGGCGTCGCCGCGGACCAGCGCGGCCGCCTGGATGGCGGCGCCGAGCGCCACCACCTCGTCGGGGTCGACGCCGGTGAGCGGCTCCTTCTGGAAGTAGTGGCGCACCGAGGTGCGGATGATCGGGAGGCGGGTCGGCCCGCCCACCAGGATCACCGCGTCGATGTCGTGCGCGGTGAGGCGCGCCGACTGGAGCGCCTCGTCGCAGACCTTGAAGGTCCGCTGCACCAGGTCCATCACCATCCGGTTGAACTGATCGGCCTCGAGCCGCTGCCGCAGGTCGAGCACCTCGCCCTCCGGCGACTGGCAGATCGACTTGACCAGGACCTCGGCGGCGCCGTCGCGCCCGACCTCGATCTTGGCGCGCTCGCTCGCCTCCTTGAGCATCTGGAGGCAGAACTTGTTCTGGCGCAGGTCGAGGCCGTGGGTGCGGAGGAAGTCGTCGGCCAGCCACGCCATGATCCGGTCGTCGAAGTCGTCGCCGCCGAGGTAGGTGTCGCCGGCGGTGGAGAGGACCTCGAAGACGTCCTTGCCGATCTCCAGGATGGAGACGTCGAAGGTGCCGCCGCCCAGGTCGTACACGCAGATCCGCTGCGACAGGTCCTTGCCGAACCCGTAGGCGAGGGCCGCCGCCGTCGGCTCGTTGATGATGCGGAGCACCTCGAGGCCGGCGATGCGGCCGGCGTCCTTGGTCGCCTGGCGCTGGTTGTCGTTGAAGTACGCGGGGCAGGTGATCACCGCGCGGGTCACCTCGCGGCCGAGGTTGGTCTCGGCGATCGCCTTCATCTCCTTGAGGACCAGCGCCGAGACCTCCGGGATCGAGAGGCGCCGGCCGCGGACCTCCACCCGGACCGAGCTGTTCGGCCCCTCGACGATCCCGTAGGGCATCACCGCCTGCGCCTTCTTCACCTCGTCGGAGAAGAAGAAGCGCCCGATGAGCCGCTTGGCGGAGGCGACCGTGTGCTCGGCGTTGGTGATGATGTTCTTCTTGGCGTCGTTGCCGACCAGGACGTGGCCGTCCTCGAGGAAGCTGACGACCGAGGCGTGGGTCCGCTCGCCCCACTCGTTGGGCAGGACCGAGGGCGACCCGCCCTCGCGGGCGACCGCGACGCAGGAGTAGCTCGTTCCGAGGTCGATCCCGACGGCGATGTCGTCGCTCATGTCGCGTTCAGCCAACGTTTCCAGGGGTTTCGAGGATGGTAACGGCCGGTCCTGACGGATGTCAAACGATCGCCCACGGGCGGGGGACCACGATCTCCTCCCAGGTGGCGAGCGCGAAGCGGTCGGTCATGCCGGAGAGGAAGTCGGTCACCGCCCGGGCGAGCGTCTCCCCCTCCCGCGGCGCGACCCCGAACCGCGCGCGCGCGCGCTCCCCGTCCTCGAGGCACCAGCCGAAGAGGTCGCGGAGGATCCGCTGCGCCTTGACGAACTCCTCGTGGACCACCGGGTTCTCGTAGACGCGGGCGTACAGGAAGTCGCGGAGCCGGAGGAGCGCCTCGTGGACGTCGGGCGAGAGGGTGATCCGCCCGCCGCCGTCGAGGTCCGAGCTCCGGACCACGTCGCGGACCAGCGTCGCGATCCGCTCGGAGTGGCGGCCGCCGAGGACGGCGCGGATGGCGGGGGGGACGTCGCCCTCGGTGAGGAGGCCGGCGCGGACCGCGTCGTCGAGGTCGTGGTTCACGTAGGCGATGACGTCGGCCAGGCGCACCACCTCCGCCTCGAGGGTGAGCGGGGCGTTGCCGGTCCCCTTCATGAGCACCGCCCCGCGCCCCTTGGAGTGGCGGGCGATGCCGTCGCGCACCTCGGCCGTCAGGTTGAGCCCCCGCCCGTCCTTCTCCAGCAGCTCGACGACGCGGAGGGACTGGACCACGTGGTGGAACCCGCCCGGCGCGACCTCGGCGAGGAGCCGCTCCCCGGCGTGGCCGAAGGGGGTGTGGCCCAGGTCGTGCCCCATGACCATCGCCTCGACCAGCATCTCGTTCAGCCGGAGCGCGAGCGCGATGGAGCGCCCCACCTGCCCGACCTCGAGGGTGTGGGTGAGCCGGTTGCGGTAGTGGTCGCCCCGCGGCGCGAGGAAGACCTGGGTCTTCCCGCCCAGCCGGCGGAAGGCCTTGCTGTGGAGGACCCGGTCGCGATCGCGCTGGAAGGCGGGGCGGAGGTCGTCCTCCGGATCCTCCCGGTCGCGGCCGCGGGTGGCCACCGACCGCGCGGCGCGGGGGTGGAGCGACCGCTCCTCCCGCGCCTCGAGCATCTCCCGGACGGTGCCGACCATCCCTCCCCTTCTAGTCCCGGTCGGCCGCGCTGTCAGCCGTAGAAGGACCGCTCCAGCGTCAGGAGGAGGAGGTTCGAGAGGGCGTGGACCACCACCGGCGCGGCGATCGAGCCGGTCCGCTCGCGCAGCCAGCCGAAGAGGAGCCCGGGGAAGAAGGTCCCGAGCCGCCAGGGCTGGAGGGTCACCAGGTGGCCGGCGGCGAAGAGCAGCTGGGTCCAGACGAATCCCTCCCCGAGGCTGGCGCCGAGGATCCGGACCCCGGGGGACCGCCCGGCGCGCCGCCACGAGGTCTGCACCCAGCCGCGGTAGAAGAGCTCCTCCGGCAGCGCGACGACGAGGAGCTGCACCACGGCGAGGGACGCCAGGCCGGGCGGGAACCGCAGCCCCGGGTGCGGCGCCCCCGCGTACGGCGCGAGGAGCGCCGCGAGCCCCCGGGGGAGCCGGGGGAGCGCGACGGCGAACCCCCAGAAGGCGGCGACGAAGGGGGGAAAGACGATCGCGCAGGCGGCGAGCCCCTGCCACGCCCCCCGCAGCGCCGCGCTCCAGGTCCGGCGATCTCCCAGCCCGTGGAACGGGACGCCGAAGGAGGCCCAGGCCTCGCCGCTCGCCAGCAGGCGGCGATCGGGGAGCCACACGAAGAGGAAGGCCGCGATCCCGCCCAGGTTGGCGGCGAGGAGCCCGGTCGGATCGAGGCCCGCCGCGAGCCGCGCGCCGAGCAGGGCGCCGACGGCGAGCGCCCAGGTGGCGACCAGCGGGCGCCAGGCGGGGCCGGCGGCCTGCCTGGGGTCGAGCGCGGCGGGCACCTCCCCCGGATCGCACGCGCGGGACGGCGAGTCAATCGCACCCACCCGGCGTGCGGGGTCGGGTCCCGGGCCGGTGCGCGGGCGCCGGGCGCGCCACGTCGGGCGCGCCACGCCGACCGCGTCCCCGGTCCGTGGTACGCTCCGGTGGAGGAGAACGTCTATGCGACGCACCCCACGCCCACCCGCTCCGGTCGTCGCCGGGCTCGGGACGCTCGTCCTCGTCGCCCTCGCCGTCCCGCTCCTCGGCCCCTCCTGCGGCAGCTTCAGCCCGGGGGTGAAGACCTTCGCCAAGGGCTCGCTCATCATCCCGATGGACGTCTGCTACCAGTGCTCGCTCCAGTCGGCGGACGGCTTCAACACCACCACCGGGAGCTGCTCGCTGACGAGCTACCGGAGCCCCTCCGGCAACGCCTGCCCCCAGAAGCTCGCCCAGGGCAACGTCATGGAGGCCTACGGCCTCGTCTACCAGCTCATCCGGAACAACATCGCCGTCTACTGGGTGATCGACCCGCAGAAGGCGGCGCTCGACGGGTACGACCTCTCCATCCAGTACGACGCCGGCGCCCCGGTCCAGGTCTACGACTGGAGCGCCAACGCCGAGGGCGCGGCCCCGACCGCGGGGGCGACGGTCCGGTACATGGGCGGCCCGTTCGTCGTCGACGGGTCCGACCAGGCGCGCGCCTTCGCCGTCCTCCAGGCCTACAAGGGGACCTTCCAGGGCGTGAACGTGCACGTCTCCAACGTGGCCTTCCAGGCGAACGTCGCCAAGGCGATGGCCGGCGGCTGGAGCGCCGGCGGCGCGATCCCGCCCAAGCTCGCGCTCCTCAACATCGCCTCCGGCCTCCTCTCCCCCCACGGGTCGCAGACCGTCTGCAGCGGCCCGACCGACACCCAGCACTCCTGCAACAGCCAGGTCTGCCTCTCCCAGGTGAAGAACTCCGAGCCGGTGATCGAGGGCTACCTCGCGGCGGCCGGCATCGGCACCGGGACGGCCGGCGGCAGCTCGACCGGCCCCCACGGCCAGATCTACGACCGGCTCGACGTCTCCGACTTCGTCCCCACCACCCCCGGCGACTGGACGACGACGAACCTGTACCGGAACGGCTACCAGATCCTCTGGGTCCCGCACTGGGTCGCGCCCGGCTCCTGCACCGACCCGACCACCACCTGCTCCTGCCTGGCGACGCTGCTCACCTCGGCGCAGGTGACCACGATCCTGCAGACCATCGGCCAGTTCAACCTGCCCGTCCCCTCCGGGCGCGCCCCGGGCGACGTCTTCGCCGAGTGCGCCGGGCTGGGGAGCTTCGAGGGGGCCTTCAACTTCGGGTCGAACACCACCTACAACTTCTCCTACCAGGCGGGCGATCCCTCGACCCGGTTCCAGTCCCTCACCGGCCTCCGCTACAACGAGATCCCGGACAACCCCTTCCCGCCGCCCCAGGAGCCGGGCAACTTCGCCTCGCCGCTGCTCCAGATCGGCGACTTCCCCTTCAAGCCGTACGGCGGGTTCATCGAGGACTACCGGCCGGCCGACGCCTCGGCGGGAGGCGGCTACCAGCCGAACGTGACCCGGCTCATCGAGGGATCGCTCCTCTCCGGGACCGACTACTCGGCCTGGAACTACTTCACCCTCCGGCCGGGCGACTCGACCCACGGCACGGTGGTCTACCTGGCCGGCCACAGCTACTCCGGCGTCCAGGGGAACTTCCAGATCGGCGCCTCGCGCCTGGTCGTCAACACCCTCTTCAACCTCGGCGCCGCCTGCGTGGCGAGCGGGGTCTCCTGCGACACCGGCCTCCTGGGCGCCTGCAGCAAGGGGGTCCTCTCCTGCCAGAACGGGGTCCAGGTCTGCGCCCAGACCGTCTTCCCCACCCCGGAGATCTGCAACGGCATCGACGACGACTGCAACGGGCTGGTCGACGACGGGCTCCAGAAGAGCTGCTACGACGGCCCGGCGGGCACCGCGGGGGTGGGCCTCTGCCACGCCGGCGTGACCAACTGCGTCCAGCTCCCCGGCGGGACCTACGGCTACTCGGCCTGCGCCGGCGAGGTGCTCCCCGCCGACGAGATCTGCAACGGGCTCGACGACAACTGCAACGGCTACGTCGACGAGAACCCGGCCACCGTCCCCACCACCCCCGGCGGGACGCCGCCGCAGCCGCTGTCGCAGTCCTGCTACGACGGCCCCTCCACCAGCCTCGACCCCACCACCGGCCTGCCGCGCGGCGCGTGCAAGGCGGGGACGCAGACCTGCTCCGGCGGCACCTGGGGCAGCTGCGTCGGCGAGGTGCTGCCGGTCGCCAACCCCTGCCTCTCGCCGGAGATCGGCGGCACCGCGCAGGACCTCAACTGCGACGGGATCATCGACCAGTGCGGCGCCTGCACCGACGGCCAGGTCCGGAGCTGCTACGACGGCCCGGCCGGCACCGCCGGCGTGGGGATCTGCCACACCGGGACCCAGACCTGCGCGAGCTCCGCCTGGGGGGCCTGCGTCGGCGAGCAGCTCCCGGAGACGGAGATCTGCAACGACGGCATCAACCAGAACTGCCTCGGGATGCAGTACGACACCGCCCCGCTCTGCACCGCCTGCACCTACTCCTCGGATCCGGCGAAGAACCAGACCATCCCCTGCTGGACCGGGCCGCCGGGCGTGGTCTTCGCCGCGCCGGGCAACACCAGCATCTGCGCCAAGGGGACCCAGGCCTGCCAGCCGAACGGCACCTACGCGACCGCCTGCGAGGGCCAGACGCTCCCCGGCCAGGAGCTCTGCAACGGCAAGGACGACAACTGCAACGGCCTCGTCGACGACGGCGCGGTCTGCGGCTCGGGCTTCGCCTGCGTGAACGGCGTCTGCGTCTTCGACACCTGCGCCCCCGAGGTCCCCTGCCGCGACGGCTACGCCTGCGTGGGGATCCCCGGCCAGTGCGCGCTCGCCCCCTGCTGCGCCGATCCGAGCTGCGCCACCAGCACCGTCTGCCCGGCCGGCACGCTCTGCAACGCGGGCGCCTGCACCGATCCCTGCGCCGGCATCACCTGCGGCCCGGGCTCGGCCTGCGCCGGCGGCTTCTGCACCGGCGGCGCCTGCTACGAGGTCGGCTGCCCGTCCGGCCAGCTCTGCCTCCAGGGCGCCTGCGCCCCCGACCCCTGCCAGGGGGTGCTCTGCCCCGACGGCACCTTCTGCCGGCAGGGGGACTGCGTCCAGGCCTGCGCCTTCGTCACCTGCCCCGCCGGCCAGAGCTGCGGCGTCGACGGGTTCTGCGCCGCCGACCCCTGCCTCGGGGTGAGCTGCGGCCCGGCCCAGACCTGCGCGGGCGGGACCTGCGCCGCCGACCCCTGCGTCGGCGTCGGCTGCGGCAACGGCCAGGTCTGCCAGGCCGGGCAGTGCGTCGACGACCCCTGCACCGGGGTCTCCTGCCCCGTCGGCACCTGCCGGGACGGCCAGTGCTACGCGATCTCCACCACCTCCTCGACCCCGCCCCCGAAGCACGGCGGCTGCGGCTGCGGCGACGGTACCTCGAGCCCGCTCGCCCTCGTCGGCCTCCTCGCGCTCCTGCCGCTCGCGCGCCGCGGCCGGCGCGGCCGGGGCGGCCCCCGCGGCGCGTGGCGCGGGGCCCTGCCGCTCGTCGCGCTCCTCGCCCTCGTCGGCGGGAGCGGCTGCACCAAGGCGGCGACCTTCGACCCGGCCTCCTGCACCGCCGCCGGCGTCCACCTCGCCGTCTGCACCGGGGAGAGCCGCTGCATCGACCTCTCCAGCGATCCCTCCCACTGCGGGACCTGCGCCCAGGCCTGCGGCGGCGGCCAGATCTGCGTCGACGGCGTCTGCGGCCCCTCCAGCACCGTGGCGCCGCAGATCACCGGGCTCAGCCCCGGGTCGGCCCCCCGCGGCGCCCTCGCCCCGATCCCGCTCGCGCTGACCGGCGCCCGCTTCGCGGCGGGGGCCACCCTCCGCGCCAGCTTCTCGGGGGCCACCTCCACCTACGCGGCCAACGTCACCGACCCGGCGCACCTCTCCGCGGCCATCGACCTCACCACCGCCGTCCCGGGGATCTGGGAACTCCAGGTGGTGAACCCCGACCGGGTGATCTCGAACCAGGTCGCGCTGGGCGTGATCCTCCCCACGCCGACGGTGACCGGGCTGGCGCTGCCCGCGGGCGGCGTTCAGGTCGGCCAGGTCGACGTCGTGACCGCGTCCGGCACCGGCCTCATGGTCGACAGCACCTGCATGGTGAGCGGCCCCGGCTTCGTCCTCCAGGCGGTGCCGGCGACGCTCACCCCGGCCGGACTGGCGTGCACGATCGATCTGACCGGCGCCTCGCCGGGCCCCTACCAGCTCACCGTCCGGAACTTCGACGCGGCCCACGCCTCCTCGCCCCAGACCTTCCAGGCGCTGAGCGCGGCCCCGGTGCTGACCTCCCTCTCCCCCTCGACCGCCCAGCCCGGGCAGGTGGTCGCGCTCGCGATCACCGGCTCCGGCTTCGACGCCACCAGCACCGCCAGCTTCGCGCAGGTGAACGCCTTCCCGTCCGGGGTGGTGGAGAACACCGGCTTCGTGAGCGCCACCCAGCTCCTCGTGCCGCAGCTCGACCTCTCCAGCTGCCCCGGCACCGGCTCCCCGCCGCAGCCGTGCCCCGCCGGCACCTACGAGATCACCGTCGCGAACGGGAACCTGATCTCCAACGCCCTGCCGCTGGTGCTGGTGGCGAACGCCCCCAGCGTCACCAGCCTCTCCCCGACGACGGCCACCCAGGGGGAGCAGCTCACGCTCACAGTGAATGGTGGCAACCTGGCGCCGGCCACGACGGTGATCCAGGTCGCGCCGCCGGGAGGCGCCTTCGCCGACTGCACGCCGACCACCGGCAGCTCCACCGCCGTCTCCTGCCCCCTCGACCTGGTCGGGAGCCCGCCCGGCTCCCTGCCGGCCGGCGCCTACTCGGTCCGGCTCCACTTCACCGACACCGGCACCTTCTCCGGGACGCTCTCGCTGCGCGTCCTCTCCAGCACCGCGGTGATCATCGAGCCGCCCGCCCCGGCCGGAGGGGTCGCGGGGACGGTGGTCCCGGTGACCCTCACCGTCTCGAATCTCCTCCCGCCGCAGTCGGGGGTGACCGTGATCTTCTCCGGCGCCGCGGCCCCGCTCACCCCGGTCTTCCCGGCGACGGGCCAGGTCGCGGTCTCGCTCGACCTCCACGGCCTCGCCACCGGCGTCTACACCCTGGCGGTCGTGAACCCGTCCGGCGCCGCGCCGTCCAACACCGTCACCTTCACGGTGACCCCGGGCAAGCCGACCGTCGCCGGGGTCACCTGCGCGCCCACCGCGACGAACTGCACCGCCGGCTCCCCGCCGTCCGCCGCGCAGCAGCCCGCGCCGGTGGCGCTGGTCCTCACCGGCACCAACTTCGCCGCGCCCGACGCGACCGGCTCCAACGGCTCGGTGGTCCACGTCTTCACCGGCTGCACCCCGGTGGCCGGCACCGCCGGGACCGTGAACGCCTTCACCTGCACCCAGGCCTCGACCCCCTGGGTGCCGGACTACGCCCTCCCGGCGGCGCAGGTGAACGTCGTCTCGGCGACCCAGATCGACGTGGCGCTCGACACCACGGCGGCGGTGCCCGCCACCTACGGGGTCTGGGTCCAGAACCCCGGCGCCGATCCCTCCGACGGGCTACCCCCGCAGCTCTCCAACGCGCTCCCCGGGGTCTTCACCCTCACGCCGTAGCGGCGCCGATCGCCCGGGCGACGATCTGGACCGCCGCCTCGGGCTCGAACGGCTTGCGCAGGATCTCGTCGGCCCCGATGCGCCGGTAGGTCTCGATCTCGCGGTCGCTGATCCGCGAGCTCATCAGGACGAGGTAGGTCTTCTTCCAGTGGGGGTGGGCCTTCACCAGCCGACAGACGTCGGCGCCGTTCAGCTTGGGCATGTAGATGTCGAGGAGGAGCGCGCCGGGGTCCACGCTCGACATCTTCCGGAAGACCTCCTCCCCGTCGGAGGCGGCGGCCACCTCGTAGCCGGCCTCCTCGAAGGCCGCGGCCAGCGCGTCGAGGATCGCCTGCGAGTCGTCGACGATCAGGACCGTCTTCCGGCGGGTCATGGGCCGACGTTATACCTCGCGGCGCGGCGGGGCGCGCGAGGCGCCGGACGCCCCGCGGCGTGGTAGATCAGCCCCCCATGTCGCCGCCCCGCGTCCGCTTCGCCCCCTCGCCCACCGGCTACCTCCACATCGGGGGGGCCCGGACCGCCCTCTTCAACTGGCTCTGGGCCCGCCGCCACGGCGGGACCTTCGTGCTCCGGATCGAGGACACCGATCGCGACCGCTCCACCCAGGAGGCGGTGGACGCCATCCTCGACGGGCTCCGCTGGCTCGGCCTCGACTGGGACGAGGGGCCGGGGGTCGGCGGGGCGCACGGGCCGTACCGGCAGACCGAGCGGCTGGAGATCTACCGGGCGCACGCCGATCGCCTGCTCCAGGAGGGGAAGGCCTACGCCTGCTACTGCACCCGCGAGGAGCTCGACGGGCTCCGGAAGGCGGCCGAGGCCGAGAAGCGGCAGTTCCGGTACCCGGGGACCTGCCGCCACCTCCCCCACGACCCGTCGCGCCGCCACGTGGTCCGCTTCAAGGTGCCGGAGACCGGCGCCACCGTCTTCGAGGACCTGGTGAAGGGGGCGATCTCGACCCCCCACGCGACCCTGCAGGACGAGGTGATCCTCCGGGCCGACGGGGTCCCGCTCTACAACTTCGGGGCGGTGGTCGACGACGTCACCATGGAGATCAACCTGGTGGCCCGCGGCGACGACCACGTGAACAACACCGCCCGGCAGGTCCTCCTCTACGAGGCGCTCGGCTACCCGGTCCCGGCGTTCGCCCACCTGCCGATGATCCTGGGCGCCGACAAGGCGCGCCTCTCGAAGCGGCACGGGGCGACGAGCGTCACCGCCTACCGCGACCTCGGCTACCTCCCCCAGGCGGTGGTGAACTACCTCGCCCGGCTCGGCTGGTCCCACGGCGACCAGGAGCTGTTCACCATCGCCGAGCTCGTCCAGGCCTTCGACTGGCGCCAGGTCGGCGCCACCGCCGGGATCTTCAACCCGGAGAAGATGATCTGGGTGAACCACCAGTGGCTGCGGCGGCTCTCCGACGACGAGCTGGCGCGCGGCGCGCTCCCCCACCTGCGGGCCGCCGGCCTCCCCGCCGAGGACGACGCCAAGCTGCGGGCCCTCCTCCAGCAGCTCCGCGAGCGCGCCCGGACCTTCGCCGAGATCGTCGCCCAGGCGCGCTGCTTCTACGCGCCGGTGGAGCTCGACCCCAAGGCGCGCGAGAAGTTCCTCGGCCCCGCCGCCCGCCCCCTCCTCCAGGCGGTGCGGGACGGCCTGGCGGCGATGGAGGCCCCGGACCTCGCCGGCCTGGAGCGGCTCTTCCACGCGGTGGCCGGGGCCCGCGAGCTGGCGCTCGGCAAGGTCGCCCAGCCGGTCCGGGTCGCGCTCACCGGCGGCACCGCGTCGCCCGGGATCTACGAGGTGGTGCTGATCCTCGGCCGGGCGGAGAGCCTCGCCCGGCTCGACGCCGCCATCGCCCTCACCTGACCGGCTCGCCGGGGCGGCCCCCCGCCGCGGCGATCGCCCGGAGGGCCTCCCCGTCCACGGCGCGCAGGCGGAGGTCGCGCTGCGGGAAGGGGATCTCGATCCCGGCCGCCTCGAGCGCCTCGCTCAGCTCCACCAGCACCTCGCTGGCCAGGGTGGGCCAGCGGTCGACGTCGTCGGTCCAGAAGCGGAGGCTGAAGTCGAGGGAGCTCTCCCCGAAGCGGACGAGGAAGGCCTCCGGCGCCGGCGCCGCCACCACGCCGGCGCGCCCCCGCACCGCGGCGAGCAGGAGGTCGAGGACCCGCCGCGGCGCCGTCCCGTAGGCGACCCCCACCGCGAGATCGACCCGGCGCAGCCGGTCGGAGAGCGTCCAGTTGGTCACCTCGGAGGAGATCAGCGTCGCGTTGGGGAGGATCACCTCGGCGCCCGGGAAGGTGCGGACCGTGGAGGAGCGGACCCCGATCCGGCGCACCACCCCCGAGACGCCGCCGATCTCCACGACGTCGCCGACCTGGACCGGCCGCTCGTAGAGGAGGATCAGCCCGGAGACGAAGTTGTTGACGACGTTCTGCAGGCCGAAGCCGATGCCGACCCCGAGCGTCCCCGCCAGGAAGGAGAAGCGGCTCACCTCCATGCCGGAGGCGAGGATCGCCCAGGCGAAGCCCATGGCGACGAGCGCGTACTGGACGGTGGCCGAGACCGCCGCCGGGACGCCGCGCGGCAGCGCCACCTCGGGGAAGACCCCCTCGTCGAGGAGGAAGCGCACGGCGCGGGCGAGCCAGATGGCCAGCGCGAGCGTGACCCCGAAGGCGGCGAGGTCCCCGAGGGACACGTCGAGCCCCCCCACCTTGAGCCGGAGGCCGAACCCCCGCCCCACCGCGGCGGCCAGCGCCGCGGTGATCCCGAAGGCGCCGGCGGTGGCGGCGCCCCAGGAGACCACCGCCACCGCCCGGAGCGCGGTCCCGGCGCGCCGCTCCAGGAACCCGCGGTGGCGCCGCACCAGCTCGCGCCGGGCCAGGAGCGGTGCCCGCAGCAGGAGCGACAGGCCGCCGCGCGCGACGGGCACCGCGGCGAGCAGGCCGGCCCCGAGCCCCGCCGCCACCAGCGTCGCGTGCGTCAGCCGGGTGGCCAGGTCGACCTCGCCCGCCACGTTGGCGAGCAGCGCGACGGCGAGGAGCGCCGCCGCGACCGGGTC
>JAJXSQ010000391.1 GCA_021784495.1 Myxococcales bacterium
GGGGAGCGCCCGCGGCCGCCTGGGCGCCGCGCCGGCGCCTCACGGGCCGACCCGGCGCCGCGAGCCGCGCCGCCCCTCGGTCCGCCCTTGCCGGCCGATCCGCCCTTGCCACCGGGTCCGCCCCTGCCGGCCGGTCCGCCCTTTCGAGCCGGTCCGGCCTTGGCCTTGCCGGCCCGTCCGCCCTTGCCGCCGGCCCCCCGCCCCGCTGGGCCCTTCCCCGGTGCCGCGGTCCGCTTCCTGGTCGCCATCCTCGTGCCTCTCGCGGGGCCGTCAGCCCCTGGTCTGGCCGTCGCCCTCCACCACGAACTTCCGGGTGGTGAGCTCGGCGAGCCCCATCGGCCCGAAGGCGTGGAGCTTGGTGGTGGAGATGCCGATCTCGGCGCCGAGCCCGAGCTCGCCGCCGTCGTTGAAGCGGGTCGAGGCGTTGATCACGACCGCGCTCGCCGTCACCTCGCGCTCGAAGCGGCGGGCGGCGGCGAGGTCGCGGGTGAGGATCGCCTCGGTGTGGAGCGAGCCGTACCGGGCGATGTGGTCGAGGGCGCCGTCGAGGTCCGGCACGACCCGGACCGCCAGGACGAGGTCGAGGAACTCCCGGCCGAAGTCCTCGGGCGCGGCCGGGATCGCCGGCACGCCGGCGCGGGAGAGGACGGTGAGCGCCGTCGGATCGCAGCGGAGCTCGACCCCGGCCCGGGCGAGCGCCGCCCCGACGCCGGGGAGGAGCGCGCCCGCCGCGTCGCGGTGGACGAGGAGGCACTCCAGGGCGTTGCAGACCCCGGGGCGGCGCACCTTGCCGTCGACGGCCAGGGCCACCGCCCGCTCGAGGTCGGCCGAGGCGTCGAGGAAGAGGTGGCAGACGCCCATGTAGTGCTTCAGCACCGGCACGCGGGAGCGCTCCGCCACCGCCCGGATCAGCGACTGGCCGCCGCGGGGGATGGCGAGGTCGACCAGGTCGTCGAGCGCGAGGAGGGCGAAGGTCGCCTCGCGGTCGGGGGTCGGGACCACCTGGGCGCTGGCCGGGGGGAGGCCGGCCGCCGCCAGCCCGTCGGCGAAGGCGGCCGCCAGGGCCTGCGAGGAGCGGAGCGCGTCGGAGCCGGGGCGGAGGATCGCCGCGTTGCCGCTCTTCACGCAGAGGGCGGCCGCCTCCACGGTCACCGCCGGGCGCGCCTCGTAGATCATGAGGACGACGCCGAGCGGGATGCGGACCCGCCGCACCGCGAGGCCGTTGGGGCGGCGCCAGGAGTCGGTCACCTCGCCGACCGGGTCGGGGAGCGCGGCCACCTCCTCGAGCGCGCGGGCGACGCCGGCGAGGCGGGCCGGATCGAGCGCGAGCCGGTCGAGGTAGGCGGCCCCCTGCCCGGCCGCGCGCGCCGCCTCGACGTCGGCGCGGCTCGCCGCCAGGATCTCCGGCTCGCGCGCGCGGAGGGCGGCGGCGGCGGCGCGGAGGGCGGCGTCCTTGCGGGCGGTCGGAGCGCGCGCGAGCTCCCGCGCGGCGTCCCTCGCCGCCAGGGCGAGGGCCCGCATCTCTCCGGCCAGGATCGGATCGGCGCTCGCCTCCATCTATTCCTCCGGATCCTTATACCCGGGCTCGTCGAGCAGGACGAGGTCGTTCCGGTGGACGATCTCGTCGGCGTAGCGGAAGCCGAGGGTCGCCTCGATCTGCGAGCTCTTCTTGCCGGCGAGCCGGCGGACGTCGTCGGCCGCGTAGCCGGCCAGCCCGCGGGCGAAGGGGCGGGCCGGATCGACGGCGATCTCGACCGGGTCCCCCACCCCGAAGCTCCCCTCGGCGCCGCGGACCCCGGAGGGGAGCAGGCTCCTCCCCTGCTCGGCGATGGCGCGGCGGGCGCCGGCGTCGACGAGGATGGTCCCGCGCCCGCGGGCCGCCGCCGAGAGCCAGCCCTCGCGGCCGGAGAGCCGCTCCGCCGAGGGGGCGAAGACCGTCCCGAGCCGCGCGCCGGAGAGGAGGTCGTGGAGCGCGCCGGGGCGCCGGCCGGAGAGGAGGACGGTGGCCACCCCCTGCGCCGCCAGCCGCCGCGCCGCCTTCACCTTGGTCGCCATCCCGCCGGTCGAGCGCTCGCTCCCGGCGCCGCCGGCCATCCGCTCCACCTCGGCGGTGACCCGCGCCACCTCGTGGACCAGCTGGGCGCCCGGCGCGCCGGGGGGGCGGTCGTAGAGCCCGTCCACGTCGGTGAGCATGGCGACGAGATCGGCCTCGACGCAGCCGGCGACGAGCGCCGCGAGCGTGTCGTTGTCGCCGACCTTGATCTCCTCGACGGCGACGGTGTCGTTCTCGTTCACCACCGGGACGACGCCGCGCTCGAGGAGCTGCTGGAAGGTGCGGCGGGCGTTGAGGAAGCGGCGGCGCGAGGCGAGGTCCTCGGCGGTGAGGAGCACCTGGGCCACGGTCCGGCCGTGGCGGCCGAGCGCCTCGCCCCAGGCGTTCATGAGGTGCGGCTGGCCGACGGCGGCGCAGGCCTGCTTGGTGGCGATGTCCCAGGGGCGCCCCCGCGGCCGGGCGAGGCCGAGCCGCTCGGCGCCGAGGGCGACGGCGCCGGAGGAGACGAGGACGACGCGGCGCCGGCCGGCGAGGGCGGCCAGCTCGCCGGCGAGGCGGGCGCAGTTCTCGCGGTCGAAGCGGCCGGCGGCGTCGGTGAGGGTCCCGGTGCCGACCTTCACGACGAGGCGGCGAGCGCGGGCGAGCGTGCTCCGTGGCATCGGGCGCACCGTAGCAGAGGGGAGCCCGGCGGGGCAGCGGGGCAGCGGTGCGGTGATGGCGGGGGCGCGATGGCGGGGGCGCGATGGCGGGCGCGATGGCGGGCGCGATGGCGGGCGCGATGGCGGGCGCGATGGCGGGCGCGATGGCGGGCGCGATGGCGGGCGCGATGGCGG
>JAJXSQ010000392.1 GCA_021784495.1 Myxococcales bacterium
CGCGCCGGCGGCGGCCTCCACCGGGTCGGCCCCGGGCACGATCACCTCGCGGCGCGCCCGCCGCGGCGCCGCGCGCTTGGCGCGCGCCGCGGAAGCGCCTAGGATCGCCCCGACCCGCGCGGCGGGCGCTTCCCCCCCACCGAGGTGCCACGTGGCGAGAACCGGCCGTGACGGACCGTCGACCCGCCCCTCGGCGCGCTGGCAGGACGCACCGCACCTCGTCGCCCTGCGCGGCCGCGCCGTCGAGGCGCCGCTCCGCCCCCCGCCCGAGCCGACCGGGCTGACCGCCTCGCTCCAGACCAAGCTCCTGGTCAGCTACGGGATCGTGGGCGCGGTGCTCGTCTTCGCGGTGCCGGCGATCCGCGAGCGGATCCCGAACCCCCTCGCCGCCGGGGCGCTCGCGGTCCTCGGCGCGCTCCTCCTCGGCTGGGCGCTCACCGTGGCCATCGCCCGGACCGCCCGCGTCGTCCGGCTCAAGGGCTCGGCCGTCGAGATCAGCCGCGGCGACCTCTCGCGGACGGTCCTCTCCGAGGCGGGGCAGGTCTTCCCCGACGAGATCGACGAGCTCACCGTCGCCATCCAGACGATGCAGGAGAACCTCCGGGACCTGGTCTCGCGCATCCAGCGGACCGCCCAGTCGGTCGCCGACAGCGCCAACGACCTGCAGGGGAGCGCCGAGGAGGTGAACGCCTCCACCGACGAGGTCGCCTCCTCGATGGAGAAGATCGCCGAGGGGGCCGGCCAGCAGTCGGACCTCGTCGAGCGGACCTCCAAGGTGATCGGGGAGATCGCCGCCTCCATCGAGCGGACGGCGCGGAGCGCCGAGGAGGCGGCGCGCGCCTCGGCCGAGACCTCCTCCGCCGCCGGCTCCGGCGGCGACGCCGCCCGCCTCGCCGGCGAGAAGGTGAAGAAGGTCTTCGCGCGGATCGAGGCGGCCAGCGAGCAGGTCTTCGCCTTCGGCGAGCGGACCAAGGAGATCTCCAAGATCGTCGAGGCGATCACCAGCGTCGCCAGCCAGACCAACCTCCTGGCGCTCAACGCCACCATCGAGGCGGCCCGCGCCGGCGAGTACGGGCGCGGGTTCGCGGTGGTCGCCGAGGAGGTGCGCAAGCTCGCCGAGAGCGCCGGCCGCTCCGGCGAGCAGATCTCCGGGCTCGCCGCCGACATCTCCGGCCGGGCCGCCCAGGTGGTCGAGACGATGAAGGCCTCGGTCTCGGAGCTCGGCGAGGGGCGGGAGGACCTGAACGCCATCATCCGGACCCTCGCCGACATCGCCCAGATGGCCCGGACCGGCGCCGACAAGGTCGGGGTCATCTCCGGGGCGGCGCGCGACCAGCTCCAGGGCTCCGCCGACATGGTGCAGGCGATGGACCACATCTCCGACGTCGCCAGCTCGAACGCCGGCGCCACCGAGCAGGTCCGCAAGGTGATGGGGGAGCAGACCGCGGCGGTGGCCCAGATGGCCAGCGCCGCGCAGGAGCTCACCAACCTCTCGGTCGAGCTCCAGACCGTGGTCTCCCGCTTCCGGCTCGGCTAGCCGTGGCCGACGGGCTCCGGCCACCCCCGGCGCTGGCCGCCGACCCGGACCGCCAGGTCGTCTTCCGCGTCGCCGCCGAGCGCTACGGCCTCCCGCTCGCCTCGGTGCGGGAGGTGGTCCTGCCCCAGCCCCCGTTCGCCCGTGTCCCGCGCGCCGGCGGGGCGGTGCGCGGGGTCATGAACCTCCGCGGCCGGGTGGTCGCCGTCGTCGACCTCGCCGAGCTCATGGGGCTCGCGCCCCAGCCGCTCGCCGCCGGGCAGGGCCAGGTCGTGATCCTCGAGCGCGGCCGGCGCGCCCTGGGGCTGCTGATCGGCGGGGTGATCGGGGTCGAGCCGCTCCCGGCCCCCGAGCCGGCCTCCGGCGGAGATCACGGCGGGGTGGTGGCCGGGCTCGCCCGCGGGGCCGGCGGGGCGGTCACGCTCCTGCGCCCCGGGCCGCTCGCCGAGGCGGCCGCCGCGCTCTTCGGCGCCCGCTGACCCGCGCGGGCCCGCGCTTGTCGGGCGTCCGCACGCGTCGTATCTTCCCGGCCGGGGAGGGCCAGGTGCCCATGCCGAAGCGAGTCCTGATCGTCGACGACGCGATCTTCATGCGCAACATGATCAAGGACATCTTCGCCGGCTCCGGCTTCGAGGTCGTCGGCGAGGCGGCGAACGGGCTCGAGGCGGTGGAGCGGTACCGCGAGCTGAGGCCCGACCTCACCACCATGGACATCGTCATGCCCTTCAAGAGCGGCATCGAGGCGACCCGGGAGATCGTCCGCGCCGACCCGCGGGCGGTGGTGGTGATGTGCAGCGCGCTCGGGCAGGAGTCGCTGGTCATGGAGGCGATCGAGGCGGGGGCGAGCGACTTCATCGTGAAGCCCTTCAAGTCCGAGGACGTCCTCGCCGTGGTGAAGAAGGTGCTGGGAGAGGCCTGACAGCCGGGGCGCCCGGTGAGCCTCGACCTCTCTCGCTACCTGGGGCTCTTCGTCGCCGAGGCCGGCGACCACCTCGACGCCTTCTCCCGGGACGTCGTCGCCCTCGAGCAGCTGGTCCGCGCCGGGGCGCCCGCCCCGGAGCTCCGCCCCCTCGTCGACGGCCTGTTCCGCCACGCCCACAGCGTGAAGGGGATGAGCGCCTCGATGCAGCACGACGGGATCGCGGCGCTCGCCCACCTCGCCGAGGACCTGGTCGACGTCTTCCGGTCCGATCCCGTGCTCGTCGACCCGGCGGCCGTCGACGCCCTGCTCGCCGCCGGCGACCACCTCGCCGTCCTGGTGGAGGCCGCGAGCCGCGGGGAGCGGCCGGTCCCCGACGCGGCGATCTCCGCCCGCCTCGCCGAGGCGGCGCGGCGGGCCCGGGGCCCCGG
>JAJXSQ010000393.1 GCA_021784495.1 Myxococcales bacterium
CGCCGCCCCGCCACGCCCCGGCGCGCGCGGCCGTCGCCGCGCGCTTGCCGCCCCGCCCCCGGGCGCGGTACAGGGGGCCGCATGTCCCTCAGCTACCGCGACGCCGGCGTCGACATCGACGAGGGCGACCGGCTCGTCGAGCTCATCAAGCCTCACGCCCGGCCCACCCTCCGACCGGAGGTCCTCGCCGGCATCGGCGGCTTCGGCGGACTCTTCGCGCTCGACGTGGCCCGGTACCGGGAGCCGGTCCTGGTCTCGGGGACGGACGGCGTCGGCACCAAGCTCAAGGTGGCCTTCGCCGCCGACCGCCACGCCACGGTCGGCATCGACCTCGTCGCGATGTGCGTGAACGACATCGCGGTGGTCGGCGCCGAGCCGCTCTTCTTCCTCGACTACTACGCCACCGGCAAGCTCTCGGCGGACCAGGGGGCGGAGGTGGTGAAGGGGATCGCCGAGGGCTGCCGCCAGGCCGGCTGCGCGCTCATCGGCGGCGAGACGGCCGAGCTGCCGGGGTTCTACCAGCGAGGCGAGTACGACCTCGCCGGGTTCGCCGTCGGCTGCGTCGACCGATCCCGCATCGTGGACGGCCGCGCCGTGGCGCCGGGCGACCTGGTCCTCGGCGTCGCCTCGACCGGGCTCCAATCAAACGGCTACAGCCTCGCGCGGCGCGCCCTCCTGGAGCGGCATCCCCTCGATCGCCGGATCGAGTCGTGCGGCGGCCGGACGGTCGCCGACCTGCTCCTCGAGCCGACGCGGATCTACGCCCGCGACGTCCTCGCGCTCCTCGAGCGGGTCCCGGTCCACGCCCTCTCCCACATCACCGGCGGCGGGCTCCCCGGGAACGTCCCCCGCACCCTCCCCGACGGCACGCGCGCCGTCCTCGAGGAGGGGCGCTGGCCGCGCCCCCCCATCTTCGAGCTGATCGAGCGCGAGGGCGGGGTCGAGCGCGCCGAGATGTACCGGACCTTCAACATGGGGCTCGGCCTCACCGTGGTCGTGGCGCCGGCCGACGAGCGCGCGGCGCTCGACCTGCTCGCCGCCCGCGGCCTCGACGCCTGGACCGTCGGCGCGATCGAGCGGGGGGTCGGCGAGGCCACCTGCGAGGTCGTCCGGTGATCCGGATCGGGGTCCTCGCCTCCGGCGGGGGGACGAACCTCCAGGCGATCCTCGACGGCTGCGCGGCCGGGCGGATCGACGGCGAGGTGGCCCTGGTCCTCTCCAACGTGGCGGGCGCCGGCGCCCTCGGGCGCGCCGCCGCCGCCGGGGCTCCCCACCTCTGCGTCCCCTCCCGCGGGACGACCGACCGGGCCGCCTATGACCGCGCCCTCGCCGAGCGGCTCGCCGCGGCGCGGGTCGACCTGGTCTGCCTGGCGGGCTACATGCGGATCGTTGGGCCGGGCTTCCTGCGCGCCTTCGGCCCGACCGCGACCACCCGGGGCTGCCCGCGGGTGCTCAACGTCCACCCGGCGCTCCTCCCAGCCTTCCCCGGCCTCCACGCGCCGCGTCAGGCGCTCGCCGCAGGCGCCAAGATCTCCGGCTGCACGGTCCACTTCGTCGACGAGGGGACCGACACCGGCCCGATCGTCGCCCAGGCGGCCGTGCCGGTCGAGGACGGCGACACCGAGGAGTCCCTCGCGGCGCGGATCCTGGCCGAGGAGCACCGGATCTACCCGCGGGCGATCGACTGGTTCGCCCGCGGCCGGCTCTCCCTCGACGGCCGCCGCGTCCGGGTCGCCCCCCCGGCGCCCGCGAGCCCGGCGCTCCGGTCGCCGCCGGCCGGAACGGACTGAGCCCCCTTGCCCTCCGCCTTCAAGCCCCCCGCCACCACCCGACGGTACGACGCCTGCGTCCTCGGCAGCGGGATCGGCGCCGCCGCCGCCGGGGCCCTCCTGGCCCGCCGCGGGTTCCGCGTCCTCCTCGTCGAGACCGCCGAGGGGGCCGGCGAGCGCGCCGAGGACGGCTGGCTCCTCCCCGGGGCGCCGTCCCTGCTCCCCTCCCCGCGACTCGTCCCGGCGGCCGCCTCGGTCCTCGGCGACCTCGGGCTCGCCAGCGACGCGGCGCGGGCGCTCGAGCCGCTCGCCCCGGCGCTGCAGCTGCTCCTCCCCCGCCAGCGACTGGAGCTGGCCCGGGAGCCGGAGCGGCTCGCCGCGGAGCTCCGGCGCGAGTGGCCGGCCGAGGCGCCGGCGCTCGCCGCCGCGCTCGCCGCGCTCTCCGAGGCCTCGGAGGTCGCTGGCCAGTTCCTGGGCTCCGCGCCGCCGCTCCCCCCCTCCGGCTTCTTCGATCGCCGGGCCCTGCGGCGTGCCTTGCAGGCGGCGGCCCGGACGGCGGGCCGGGACGATCGGTCGATCGCCGAGGGCGCCCCCCTGGCGCCCCTCGGCGATCACCCCCTCGCCGCCGCGCTCGCGGCGGCGGCCCGCTTCCTCTGCGGGCTCGACGGGCCGCTGGCGCCCCTCGCGGTCGCGCGCCTCGGCGGGCTCGCGCTGCGGGGGCTCCACCGCCCGGCGCCGGGGCTCCCGACGCTCGGCGAGGCCCTCCGGCGGCGGATCACCGAGGCGCGCGGGGAGGTCGTCGGCGCCCCGGGCGCGCCGGCGCAGATCGAGGCGCTCGTCGTCGAGGGGGGGCGGCTCGCCGGGCTCCGCGTCGCCGGGGCCGCCGATCTCCACCTGGCGCGCGCCTTCGTGCTCGGCGCGCCGGCGGCCTGGCTCGCGCGCCACCTCCCCCCTCCCCTGGCCGACCGGCGCCCGGCGCGGGCGCTCGCCGGCGCCGGAGCGGGCCGCCGCCTGGCGTCCCTCCACCTGGTCGTCGACCTGGCGGCGATCCCGCCGGGGCTCGGGCCGGCGGCGATCGCGCTGCCGGCC
>JAJXSQ010000394.1 GCA_021784495.1 Myxococcales bacterium
CGCCGACGGCCACCATGTGGTGGACGAGCGGCGGGAACTCCCCGGAGCGCTTCAGGGGGGCGGCGATCGACTCGCCCTCCTGGATCGCCTGGCGCGCCTGCTCGATCACCTCCGCGAGCCGGACGTTGCCGACGATGTTCTTCACGATGTCCATGGCGACGAGGAGCGGCACCCCGCTCTTCAGGAGGGTGGAGAGCGTGCGCGCGAAGCGGCCGATGGCGATGGTCCGCACCAGCCGCCCGAAGATGGGGACGGTGAGGAGCCGCCGGTCCCAGGCGGCGAGCCCGGCGGGGGTCCGGCGCCAGCGGAGGAGGCCCCAGATCCCCGCGGCGACGAGGAGGAAGAGCACCCACCAGAACCGCGAGACGAAGCTGGAGAAGCCGATGAGGGCCCGGGTGGTCCAGGGGAGGGTCACCTGGGTGTCCTCGAAGATCTTGGTGATCTTGGGGATCACCACGGTGAAGAGGATCCCCATGATGACCGACCCGATCACCACCATCGCCGCCGGGTAGGCCATGGCCCCCATGATCTTCGAGCGGAGGCGCGCCTGGCTCTCGGTGAAGTCGGCCAGCCGGACCAGGACGAGGTCGAGCGCGCCCGAGGACTCGCCGGCGCGGATCATGTTCACGTAGAGCGTGCCGAAGACCTTGGGGTGGAGGGCCAGCGCGTCGGCGAGCGCCGCCCCCTCGTTCACCCGCTGCCGGACGTCGGAGACGATCCGCTTCAGCCGCTCGTGCTCCACCTGGTCGACGAGCGCGGCGAGCGACTCGACGAGGGGGATGCCGGCGTGGACCAGGACGGCGAGCTGCCGGGTGGTGACCGCGAGGTCCTCGGCCTTGACGCGCCCCCCGAGCCAGCGGCGGACGTTCACCTCCCGCGACGCCTGGGCCTGCTGCGCCTGCTCGCCGAGCACCTCGGTGAGGAAGACGCCGTCGCGCTTGAGCGCGGCGCGGAGGCCGCGGGGGCTGTCCGCCTCGCGCAGCCCCTGGACCGCCTTCCCGCCGGCGGTGAGCGCCCTGTAGGCGAAGACCGGCATGGCGTCAGTGACGATCCTCGGCGGTGACCGAGAGCACCTCGGCGGTGGTGGTGACGCCGCGGGCCGCCTTGTAGGCCCCGTGCGCCATCAGGGAGAGCATGCCCCGCTCCTCGGCCGCGTGCTTGATGGTGGCCGAGTCGACGTTCTGGAGGATGAGCCGCCGGACGTCGTCGTCCACCAGCATGAGCTCGTAGATCCCGGTCCGCCCCTGGTAGCCGGTCCCCTGGCAGGCGGGGCAGCCCCGGGCCCGGTAGAGGTGGGCCGGGTCCCCGGCCCGGGCGCGGATCGCCGGGGTCAGGCCGACCTGCTCGAGCTCCTCGGGCGGAGGGTCGTAGGGCTCGCGGCACTCGACGCACAGGACCCGGACCAGCCGCTGGGCCAGCACCCCGACCAGCGACGAGGCGATGAGGAAGGGCTGCACCCCCATGTCGGCGAGCCGGGTGATGGCGCCGGGGGCGTCGTTGGTGTGGATCGTCGAGAGGACGAGGTGCCCGGTGAGCGACGCCTGGATGGCGATCTGCGCGGTCTCCAGGTCGCGGATCTCGCCGACCATGATCACGTCGGGATCCTGCCGCAGGAAGGCCCGCAGGCCGTTGGCGAAGGTGAGGTCGATCTTCGAGTTCACCTGCACCTGGCCCACGCCCCGGAGCGGGATCTCGACCGGATCCTCGATGGTCAGGATGTTGAGGTCCGGCGAGTTGATCTTGGCGAGGGCGGCGTAGAGGGTCGTCGTCTTCCCCGAGCCGGTCGGCCCGGTGACCAGGACGATGCCGTGGGCGCGGGTGACCAGCCCGTCCATGATGTCGAGCTGCCAGTCCTCGAAGCCGATCCGGGCGAGGTCGAGGATCACGTTCGACTTGTCGAGGAGCCGCATGACGATCCGCTCGCCGTGCGCGGTGGGCACGGTCGAGAGCCGGATGTCCACGTCCTTGCCGGCGATCTTGATGCGGATGCGCCCGTCCTGGGGGAGCCGCTTCTCGGCGATGTCCAGGCCGCCCATGATCTTGATGCGGCTGCCGATCGACGCCTGGAAGCGCTTGGGCGCGCGGATCACGTCGCGGAGCACCCCGTCGATCCGGTAGCGGACCGAGATGTCGCGCTCCTCGGGGTTGATGTGGATGTCGCTGGCGCGCTCCTTCACCGCCCGGAAGAGGAGGGAGTTCACCAGCCGGATGATCGGCGCCTCGTCGTCGGCGTCGAGGAGGTCGGTCGGCTCCTCCAGCTCGTGCGCCACGCTCTCGAGGTCCTCGCTCTCGAGCCCGGCCATGATGGTGGCGTGCTCGTCGGAGGCCCGGTCGTAGGCGACGTTGATGGCGTCCAGGACCACCTGCGCCGGCGCGACCACCGGCAGGACCGGGCTCCCCAGGAGCGCCGACACCGAGTCCTGGGCGGCGGTGTCGAGCGGATCGGCCACCGCCAGGCGGACGGCGCCGGCCTCCGTCCCGAGCGGGAGGACGAGGGCCGCCTTCGCGAAGTTGATCGGGACGCGGGCGGTGAGGTCCGGGGAGACCTGGTCGGCGTCGATCCGCTCGGCGAAGGAGAGGTCGAGCTGCAGGGCCAGCGCGCGCAGGACCGCGAGCGGGTCGCAGGCCTTCTGGCGCACCAGGAGGTCGCCGAGCCGCGTCCCCGCCTGGTCGCCGCGCTGCGCCGCGAGCGCCTCCTCGACGCGCGCCGGGTCCAGGCCGGCGGTCGCGACCAGGATCTCCCCGAGGCGGCGGCCGGCGGCCGGCGCGGGCGCTCCAGGCGCGGTCCGGTCCTCCCCGGGGGGGGGCGCGGTCGCCCCGATCGCCTCGGCGCCGATCACCGCGTCGGGCC
>JAJXSQ010000395.1 GCA_021784495.1 Myxococcales bacterium
TCGGCCGGCCGCGCGACGCTCGACCTGACGGTCGTGCCGGCGAGCCAGTTCGAGGCGCGCCGCGGGCCCGGCGGCCGGGCGGTCGACGCCTTCGAGGTCTCGCTCGAGAGCCGGGCGCGCGGCGCGGTCCGGGTGCGGCTCGCCGCGGAGGTCCCCGGCGGGGACGCGGCGATCCGGCCGGCGGAGCTGCCGCTCGCGCCCGGGGAGCACCGCCACCTCCGTGTGCTCGTCACGGTGGGCGGCGCGCCGGGGCGGAGGGCCGGGCGCCTCGAGGCCACCGCGGTGCCCGACGGCGGCGGCCGGATCGTCCGCGTCGCCTCCCCCATCACCGTCACCGTGCCGGAGCCGCGATGAAGCTCGTCATCGTCCTCGTCAGCCTCCTCGCCCTCGGCTCGATCGCCGCGGCGATCTTCGTCGGCACCCGGACCTTCGAGCGGACGGTGGTCAGCGATCCCTACGGCCACGCCCTCCGCTTCGACGAGGAGCGGCACGCCCGGGACCGGCTCGGCTGGCGCGCGCGCTTCGACCCCGGGTCGCTCCACCCGGGCGCGGCCTCGCTCGCCTTCGGCCTCCTCGACGGGGCCGGCGCGCCGGTGGACGGGGCGGCGATCCGGGTGGCCCTGGTGCGGCCGGCGGGTCCCGGTCCGGAGCTCGTGGCCGACGCGCGCCCGCTCGGCGGCGGCCGGTACGCGGTGCCGCTCGGCTTCCCGGCGCCCGGCTTCTGGGACGTCCGGCTCGACGTCTCCCGCGGGGGCGACGCCGCCGGCCTGGTCCAGGAGGTCCGGGTCGCGGCGGCCGCCGAGCCCTGCGACCTCGGCGGCGGGCGGTGCGTCGCCCCGGCCGGTCCCTTCCAGGTGGCCCTCGACCTCGGGCCCCGCCCGCTCCTCCCGATGAAGGACCTGGTCGCGGCGGTGGAGGTCCTGCGCGGCGGGGCCCCGGTGGACGGGGCCGCGGTCGAGGTGAGCTTCTCGATGAAGGACATGTTCATGGGGGAGAACCGGGTCGCCCTCCGGGGCGCCGGGAGCGGTCGCTACGCGGGCCGGGCGGTGCTCGTCCGCTGTGCCAGCGGCGGCCGCGCCTGGGTGGCGACGGTGAGCGTCCGGGCCGGCGGCCTCGCGGGCTCGGTCGAGCTCCCGTTCACGGTGGGCGAGTGAGCTGGACGGCCGGCCTGGCCTTCGGCACCGGCCTCGTCGGCGGCCTCGGCCACTGCCTGGCGATGTGCGGTCCGCTGGTCGCGGCGCTCGGCCTGGCGGCGCCGGGGGCGCGGACCCCGGCCCGGGCGGCGCTCGCCCAGCTCCCCTATCACCTGGGCCGGGTGACCACCTACGGGCTCCTCGGCGCGGCCATGGGCGCGACCGGCGCCTTCGTGAACCTCGCCGGGCGGCTCGCCGGCGCCGGGCAGGCCGTGGCGGTCCTCGCCGGCCTGCTCATGGTGGGGCTCGGCCTGGGCGCGGCCGGCCTCTCCGGCCGGCTCGCCCGGGTGGAGCTCCTGCTCTCGGCCCGCGTCTCCGCCGCCGTCCGGGCGATCCTCGACGCCGGGGGGGGCGCCGGGCTCTACCCCCTCGGGCTCGCGCTCGGGCTGCTCCCCTGCGGCCTCTCCTGGTCGGCCTTCCTGGCGGCGGCCGCGACCGGCGGCGCCGTCCCGGGGCTCCTCCTCGCGCTCGCCTTCGGCCTCGGGACCGTCCCCGGCCTCCTGCTCGCCGGCTGGCTCGGCGCGCTCCTGGGCGCGCGCGCGCGGGGCCTCCTCCGGCGCGCCGGCGGGCTCCTCGTCGCGGCGCTCGGCGCGCTCTTCGCCCTGCGGGGGCTCGGCCTCCATGCCCCGCTGTGACCACTGCCTCGCCCCCTTCCCGGAGCGGGAGGCGGTGCGGGCGACGGGGCCCGGGGGGGAGCGGGTCTTCTGCTGCGCCGGCTGCCTCGGGGCCTGGCGGCTCATCCAGGAGGAGGGGCTCGGGCGCTTCTACGCCGAGCGGAGGTGGGAGGCGCCGGGCCGGCCCCCCGGCGTCCCCCGGGCGGCGCGTGACCTGGAGTCCTACGCCGTCGCGGCGGGGGCCGACGGCCTCGCCGACGTCGAGGTGGCCATCGACGGGATCCGCTGCGCCTCCTGCGTCTGGCTCAACGAGCGGCTCCTCCAGCGCACCCCGGGCGTGGCGACCGCCCGGGTGAACTACGCGACCCACCGCGCGCGCATCCGCTTCGACCCGCGCGCGATCGATCTCGGCGCGGTGCTCGGCCGGATCGAGGCGGCCGGCTACGAGCCGCGCCCCTGGAGCGAGTCGGCCCAGGCCCGGGCGCGCGACGCCGAGGTGCGGGACCTGCTCGTCCGGCTCGGCACCGCCTGGTTCCTCTCGGCGCAGCTCATGATCTACTCGACCGCCCTCTACGCCGGCGCCTTCCAGGGGATCGACCGGGCCACCCGGTCCCTCCTCGAGTGGATCTCGATCGGGCTGGCGGCGCCGGTGCTGCTCTCGGCGGGGGCGCCGTTCTGGCGCTCGACGCTCCGCGGGCTCCGCCACGGCCGCCTCACCATGGACGCGCTGGTCGTGCTCGGCTCGGGCGCGGCCCTGGTCGCCTCGGTCTGGGAGGCGCTCCGCGGCGGGGAGGTCTGGAGCGACACCGCGGCGATGATCCCGACGCTCGTCCTCACCGGCCGCTACGTCGAGGCGCGCGCCCGGCGCGCCGCCTCGGAGGCGGTCACCCGGCTGGCCGCCCTCCGACCCCGCCGGGCGCGGCGGGTCGCGCGCGACGCCGGCGGGGCGGCGCGCCGCGAGGAGGTGGGGGTCGACGCCGTCCGGCCCGGGGACCTGCTCGAGGTGATCCCGGGAGGACGGGTCCCGCTCGACGGGCGG
>JAJXSQ010000396.1 GCA_021784495.1 Myxococcales bacterium
CGCGTCCTCGCCCGCCTGGCCTTCACCCATGGTCCCTCCGGGCGCGGCCCGGACGGCGCCCGGGGACCGGGCCGCCGCGGCGCGCGCCGGCCGCGCGTTGACGCTCCCCGGGGCCCCGCCTATAAGGTCGAGACCCCGCCCCCGGAGCGAAGCCATGGCCTACCACGAGAACGTCCTCGCCGCGATCGGTGGCACACCGCTCGTGAAGCTGGGCAAGGTCGGCCCCGCCGGCGGCGCCACGGTGCTCGCCAAGCTCGAGTACCTGAACCCGGGCGGCTCGATCAAGGACCGGATGGCGGTCCACATCGTCGAGAAGGCGGAGCGGGCCGGCCTGCTGCGCCCCGGCGGCACGATCGTCGAGAACACCAGCGGGAACACCGGGGTGGGGGTGGCCCTGGCCGCGGCGGTGAAGGGGTACCGCTGCATCTTCACCATGCCGGACAAGATGTCCAAGGAGAAGCAGGACACCCTCAAGGCGCTCGGCGCGCAGGTGATCGTCACCCCGACGAACGTCCCCGCCGACTCGCCGGAGAGCTACTACTCGGTCGCCCGGCGGATCGCCGCGGAGACCCCCGACAGCTTCTACGTGAACCAGTACCACTCGCCGGACAACGTCGAGGCCCACTACCTCCTCACCGGCCCGGAGATCTGGGAGCAGACCGGCGGCCGGCTCGACGCCTTCGTCGCCGGGCTCGGGACCGGCGGGACGATGAGCGGCTGCGGCCGGTTCCTCAAGGAGCGCGACCCGCGCGTCCGCACCGTGGGCGTCGATCCGGTCGGCTCCGTCTACCACTCGATGTTCAAGACCGGGAAGCTCTCCGAGCCGCACGTCTACAAGGTGGAGGGGATCGGCGAGGACATGATGTGCGGGGCGCTCGACCTCTCGGTCCTCGACGACGTCCAGCAGGTCACCGACGCCCAGGCCTTCGCCATGGCGCGGCGGCTCGCCCGCGAGGAGGGCATCTTCGCCGGCGGCTCCTCGGGCGCCGCGGTCCACGTCGCGGTCCAGGTGGCCCGCGACCTCGGCCCCGGGAAGGTGGTCGTGGTGCCGCTCCCCGACGGCGGCCGCGCCTACATCTCGAAGTTCTTCTCCGACGAGTGGATGCGGGACAACGGCTTCCCGGTCGCCGGGCCGGGCGGGAGCCTCGCCACCGCCACCGTCGGCGACGTCCTCGCCGGCCGCCGCGGCGCGGTGATCACCGCCCGCCGGACCGACAAGGTCGAGGTCGTGGTGCGGCAGCTCAAGCAGCACGACGTCTCGCAGATGCCGGTGGTGGACGAGGCCGGGCGGGTGATCGGCATGATCCACGAGTACGACCTGCTCAACTTCCTCGTCGAGGGGAAGCACCGGCTCTCCGAGATCGTCGAGCCGCTCGTCCAGCCGCTCCAGGGGACCGTCGGCCTCGACACCCCCATCGCCCGGCTCCGCGAGATCTTCAACGACGACAACGTGGCCGTCGTCCGGGAGGGGGAGCGCGTCACCGGCATCCTCACCAAGATCGACCTGATCGACTTCCTCGGCCAGCGGATGACCTGAGGGGACCCCATGGCCGCCGGCGCGCCGCCCCGCTTCGACACCCTCGCCGTCCACGCCGGGCAGGCGCCCGATCCGGCCACCGGCGCGGTGATGACCCCGGTCTACTACACCTCGACCTTCGCCCAGGACGGCCCGGGGGAGCACCGCGGCTTCGAGTACGGCCGCACCCGGAACCCGACCCGCGACGCCCTCCAGGGCTGCCTGGCGGCGCTCGAGGGGGCGCGCCACGGGCTCGCCTTCGCCTCCGGCCTGGCCGCCGCCGACGCCCTCCTCCACCTCCTCTCCGCCGGCGACCACGTCCTCGCCTCGGACGACGTCTACGGCGGCACCTTCCGGATCTTCGACAAGGTCTTCCGGCGGCTCGGGCTCGAGTTCTCCTCGGTCGACATGACCGATCCGGCCAACGTGGCGCGGGCGCTGCGCCCCACCACCCGGCTCGTCTGGATCGAGAGCCCGACCAACCCGCTCCTCAAGATCGTCGACCTCGCGGCGGTGGCGGCGCTGGCGCGCGCCGCCGGCGCGCGGACGGTGGTCGACAACACCTTCGCCACCCCGTTCTTCCAGCGCCCCCTGGCCCTCGGGATCGACCTCGTCACCCACTCGACCACCAAGTACCTGAACGGCCACTCCGACGTGATCGGCGGCGCCGTCCTGACGAGCGACGACGAGCTCCACGACCGGCTCCGCTTCATCCAGAACGCGGTGGGGGCGGTCCCCTCCCCGATGGACGCCTTCCTCGTCCTGCGCGGCCTGAAGACCCTGCACCTGCGGATGGCCCGCCACGCCGAGAACGCCCTGGCCATCGCCCGCTTCCTCGAGGGCCACCCGCAGGTCGCGCGCGTCGTCTACCCCGGGCTCCCCTCGCACCCGCAGGCGGCGCTGGCGGCCCGCCAGATGTCCGGCCCCGGCGGCATGCTCGCCTTCTCGATCCGCGGCGGGCTCCCGGCGGCGACCGCCCTCCTCCGGGCCGTCCGGGTCTTCGCCTGCGCCGAGTCGCTCGGCGGGGTCGAGAGCCTCATCGAGCACCCGGCGATCATGACCCACGCGAGCCTCCCGGCCGCCGCCCGCGCCGCCCTCGGGATCGACGACGGGCTCCTGCGCGTCTCGGCCGGGGTCGAGGACGTGGCCGACCTGATCGCCGACCTCGAGCGGGGGCTCGCCGCCGCGCGCGGCGCCTGACCGGCGGGGGCCGCGCCGCCGGCCCGGTGGTAGGCTGGGGCCATGCCCTCCTCGCCGATCCTCGCGGCCGCGCTCGCCGCGCTGGTCCTGCGCGCGCCCGCGCCCGCGCCCGCGTCCCCGTCT
>JAJXSQ010000397.1 GCA_021784495.1 Myxococcales bacterium
CGCGGGGGCGGGCGTCGGCGCCGGCGCCGGCGCCGCGGCGAGGGCCACCGCCACCGGCTCCTCCGGCCCGCCCGCGAGCGCCGGGTTCGGCTTGGGCGTGGGACCGACCTGGAGGAACGAGGGAGCGCTCACCGAGATCTCGTACTGGTGGGCGCCCGCCGGGACTGGCAGCTCGACGAAGGCGGCGCCCGAGAGCTTCGCGCCGCCGAGCGTGCCGCCCCGGGACGGGGGCAGCGATCGGCGCGTCACCGAGCGGGCGGTGCCGTCGCGCAGCACGGTGACCTCGACCTCACCGGCCGCGCCGAGGGCGCGCGCGCTGATGGCGAGCGTGCCCGGGCCCGTCGCCTTCACCGAGAGTGGATGCGCGGGGGCGATCGAGTAGCCGTGCAGGCTCTTGCCCCCTTCGTGGGCGGCCGTCCGAGCGCCGGAGACGTGGACGCTCTGCCCGAGCGCCATGGGCGCGAGGGCGAGGCAAGCGAGGGCGACGAGGGAAAACCGCATGGGGCCTCCTGCGAGCTGCGGGGAGCGAAATCGCTGCGAGAACCGCTGCGAGGACCGGGCGAGTGAACGGCCCGTGCATGACCGAGAATAGTGCCGGTGGGACGCCAAGACTGTCAAGGACCCCCCTTCGTGCGCTCGACGACCCTTCAGGCCGGCGGCCCGGCCCCCTCGGGCCGGCTCTCCTCGAGGGGCGGGAGCGGCTCGAGCATCCGGGCGAGGAACGGCAGCTCCGGCGCCAGGCGGGCGCGGCCGAGCGCGACGGCGCGGCGGGCCTGCGCCATCCTCGGCACGAGCTCGAGCGGCGAGAGCGTCCGATCGAACTGCAGGTAGAGGCTGCCGAAGGCCATGACGCGCCGGACGTTCTCGTGGGCCAGCCGCTCGAGCGGCAGCCACGCGGGGGTCGAGAGCTTCGGGGAGAAGCCGTCGAGCGCGAGGACGAAGCCGTTCTGGCAGCCGAGCCGCGCCCGCAGCCCGAGGAAGGCCGCGCGCATGGGGCAGTTCTCGACGAGCCCCCCGTCCGCGAGCCAGCCGAGCTCGCGCGGGCCGAGCAGGCGCTCCAGGAACGCGTGGGCCGCGGGGTCGTCGCGCCAGACGTCGTAGTGGATGACGCCCGGCAGCGAGGACGAGAAGCCGACCGCGTCGAGGCAGTCCATCTCGAGCGTCCCGGGCTCGATCCCGAGGTGGAGCGCGGCGAGCCGGTTCGGCTGGGTGACGAGCTCCGCGAGCGCGCCGACGAGATCGACCGCCTTGCGCCGCAGCGCGCGAGGCGTCGGCGGGAAGAGGCCGCGCGGGTCGAAGAGACGCTCGTAGGCCTCGAGCGGCCGCGGCAGCATCCCGCGCCGCACGCCGCTCGCGACCACGACGAGCGGCAGCGCGAGCTCGTCGAGCCGCGGCAGGATGCCGAAGTGACGTCCGAGGGCGCTGCGGAGCTGGAGCCGCAGCGGCGCGGGGACGGCGTAGCGGCTCGGGGCCGCGGCGATCCGGAACATCTGGCGGTAGGTGAGCTCGCCGAGGACCCGGTCGACCTCCGTCCCCTCGTGGCGCTCGCGGCGGGCGCGGAAGAGGCCGAGGATGGCGCCGAGGCTCGTGCCGGCGATGAGCGCCGGCGAGAGCCGCCACTCCTCGAGCAGCTCGAGACAGCCGAGGTAGACGTAGCCCGAGCCGCCGCCGCCGCCGAGCGCCAGCGCGAGCTTGCGCTGCCTCGCCTCGCGGTCGAGCGCCGCAGGCGAGATCCCGGCCCGGCGCGAGAGCGGGCCGCGGGCCGCGAGGCAGAGCGGCCAGAGCCGCCGCGCGGCCGCCGCGACGAGCTCCGGCTCCGGGTTCGCGGGCTCCTCGCCCGGCTTCGGCCCAAAGAGCGCGAGCGCCGCCCCGAGCAGCGCCCCGACGTACTCCTCTGGCTCCGCGGGGCTGCCCTGCCGGTCGGCCTCCAGTCGGGCGAGGGTGAAGGCGTGGCGCAGCGTCGCCTCGTCGGCCCGGGGGACCGCGCCGGGCCGCTCGAGGCAGTAGCGGACGAGCGCCGCCTCGGCGCGGTCGAGCAGCCGGGCCGGCTCGGGGCGGCCCTGGATCAACTCGAGGATCCCGGGCGGGATCGGCGCTGGCGAGGGCTCGGCATCGTCTCCTCAGCGGCGCGCGGCCTTGGAGAGCCGCAGCTCGTGGAGCGCCTCCAGGCAGTCCGGGTTGCACTGGAGCGCCTTCTCGAACTGCCGCTCGGCCTTGTCGGGCCTGCCCGTCGCCTTCTGGATGTAGCCGAGGAAGAGGTACGACTTGTCGACGCGGGGGTTGAGGCGGATCGCGGTCTCGATCTCGTCGAGCGACCGCTCGAGCCCCTGGGGGGAGCCCGGGTTCGCCTGGAAGAGGCACCAGCCGAGGTGGGCGTGGAACTCGCCCTCCTCGCCGTAGAGCTCGACCGCCTCGCCGAACGCCCGCGCCGCCTCGCCCCAGCGGCGCGCCCGCATCAGCTCCTGGCCCCGCTGGAAGCGCCCCTCGGCGGCGAGGATCTTCTGCACCGAGCCCGAGTCGGCGGCGGCGCCCGCGTCCTTCGCCCGCTCGGCGAGGTAGCGCTGCCGCTCGTCGGGATCCGAGAGCGTCTCCCAGGCGGTGGAGACGAGGTGGTAGATCTCGGCGGCCAGCTCGCGCACCTCGGCCGACGCCGAGCTGTAGTGCTTGTCGGGGTGGAACTCCTTGGCGAGCGCGAGGTAGGCCGCCCGCATCGGCTCGAGCGGCGCCTTCGGGTCGACGCCCAGCACCGCGAAGTGGTCCTTGCCCCGCAGCTCCGAGAGCCGGGCGGCGAGCTGCTCGGCCACGGTCCGCGTCGGGGGCGCCCGCGGCGGCGGC
>JAJXSQ010000398.1 GCA_021784495.1 Myxococcales bacterium
GGGTGGCCGGGGAACGTGCGCGAGCTCGAGAACGTCGTCGAGCGGGCGGTGGCGGTCTCCACCGGGCCCCTGGTGACCGTCGCCGACCTGCCGCCGGAGCTCGCCGCGGCGCCGCCGGGGGCGGGGTCCGTCGCCGCCGGCGGCGCGCTCGCGGGGGAGCCGCTCACCGCGCTCCCCTACCGCGAGGCGGTCGAGCAGGCCCGCGACCGGAGCTCGCGCGAGTACCTGGTGGCGCTCCTCGGGGAGTTCCGGGGGAACGTCACCCGGGCGGCCGAGCGGGCGGGGATGGAGCGCGAGAGCCTCCACCGGGTGCTCAAGCGGCACGGGCTCCGCTCGGAGGACTTCAAGCCCGAGGAGTGACCGCCTCCCCCCCCCCTCGCCCGTTCGGCCGCCAGGGCGCGGCGTCGCCGCGGTAGACTGGCGCCGTGGAGACTCGATCGACGGCGGTGGCAGGCGGACTCCGGGCGTGGCTCGGGCGGCTCCTCGGCGGGGCGCCGGCGGGGGGCGGCGGCGACGGCGCGGGGAGGCTCGCCCCGGGCGCCCGGGCGCGCTGGCCCCACCTTCGGCGCGGCTGGCTCGACCCCGACGTGCCGCTGCAGGGGTTCCGGACGACGGTCCTCGTCGCCGACCTCGACCTGGTCCTGGGCGCCGCCGCCGCCGCGTCGGGGGGGCGGCTCGGCGACGCCGAGGTGGCCGAGGTGGCCGACGCCTTCGCGAACCTCCCCCCGGAGGACGCGCCCGCGTTCCTCTTCGGCGGGCGAGGGCCCGGCGCGGTCACCCAGGTCTGGATCGCGCTGGAGCGGCGCCCCCCCGACTCGATCCGGCTCGCGCTCCTCGCCGACGCCGCGCTGGTCGGGCGGCTCGAGGCGCGGCTCGCCGCGGGGGCCTTCGCGGGGACGGCGCGGCGCGCCGAGCTCGAGCGGCTCGGGCGGTTCTTCGTGGAGGCGCTCCGGTGGCAGGCCGGGGAGGAGCGGCCGTCGGCCGGGGCGGCGCCGCGGGGGGCGGTGGACCGCCTGGAGCGGATCCTGGCCGACGAGGGGGCGCCGATCCTGGAGCTCTCGCGCGGCCTCGCCCGGCGATGCCGCGACCTCCTCGGCGAGCTCCTGGCGCTGCCGCCGGGGGAGGTCGCCCAGCTCGATCGCCTCCTCGCCGAGCGAGGCGCGCCCGACACCGGCGAGGTGCGTCGGCTGGTCGGCGGGGTCCCGGAACGTCGGTGAGGCGCGCAGCCCTCCGCGGACCCCGGCGGAACGGGTCGCGCCGCCGGTGGCGCGGGATCGCGATCGCGATCGCGGTCGCGGTCGCGCCCCGCGCCCAGGGAGCGCCGGCGGCGGAGGCGCAGGACGCCCCTCCCGCGCCCGCGCCCGCGCCCGCGGCCGCGCCCGGTCCGGGACCCGCACCCGCACCCGCCGGGGGATCTCCGGCTACCCCGACCCCGGCCGAGTCGGCCGGCTGGTTCGACGCCTCCCACGCGGTGCTGGAGCAGACCCTCGGCGCCGTCGTCCTCCGCTTCGACCAGTTCTTCGCCGACGACCACGACCTGGACATCGAGCACCCGGAGTCGCGCCTCCGGGCCTCGGTCCAGGTGCGGAGCGGCCAGGACCGGGCCTTCGCCCTCGGCGAGTCGGTGAACGGGACGGTGCGCCTGCCGGCGCTGGAGCGGATCCTCCACAACCTCCGGCTGGTCATCACCGGCATCGACGAGCCGGCGAACCTCCCGAACCCGGTGGTCCAGGACCAGGCCGGGACGCCGCCGGCCGGGCTGGTCTCGCCGGTCCTCACGCCGCAGCCGCTCCAGCAGGGCGCGGCCGAGCTCCGCTTCGACCTGCTCCGCACCCGGCTCCTGGTCTTCGACGCCGGCGGCGGCGCCAACCTGGGGTGGCCGATCATCCCCTACGCCCGGGTGCGCGGTCACCTCGTCGCCGAGCTCGGCCCCGGCCTCCTCCTCCGGTTCACCGAGACGGCCTTCGCCGAGGCCTTCGGGGTCGGGCCCGGCGAGTCGACCGACTTCTCGCTGGACCGCTTCCTCGGCCCCGCGGTCCGGCTCGAGCTCGCCGGGTCGTCGCGCCTGGCGGTGAAGACCCAGGGGCTGGAGTGGGTCGGAGACGTGAACCTCGCCTGGACCGTCGATCGGCGGACCGCGCTCTACACCGGGGCGAGCACCTCGGGCTACTCCCGCCCGACCTGGAAGTACGCGCTCTCGCAGGTGGACGTGGGGATCCGCCGGGACCTCTGGGAGGGGTGGCTCTTCGGCCAGCTCGAGCCCCAGATCCAGTGGCCGCTCCTCCTCGCCGGCCCCCACCCGCGGGTGCTGGCGATCGTCGCGCGGCTCGAGCTCTTCCTCGAGGGGCGGTCCACCCGCGGCCCGGCGCCGCCGCCGGCCGGGAGCCGGGAGCCGGAGGGGCAGGCGGCGCCCCGGTGAGCCGGCGCGGGACCGCTGGCGACGGCCCGGGCGCTCCGATATGGTCGCCCCCGGGGGGCACCAGGCGTGGCCGAGCCGATCCAGATCTTCGTCACCGGCGGGACCTTCGACAAGGAGTACGACGAGCTCACCGGCCGCCTGTCCTTCCGGGCGACCCACCTCGGCGAGATGCTCCGGCTCGGCCGCTGCCGGCTCGACCTGCGGGTCGAGACCCTGATGATGGTCGACAGCCTCGACATGACCGACCAGCAGCGGGTGACCATCGTCGATCGCTGCCGGGAGTGCGACGCCGACCGGATCGTCCTGACCCACGGGACCGACACCCTGGCCGAGACCGCCCGCGCCCTCGTCGCCGCCCGCCTGGCCCGGACCGTGGTGCTGACCGGGGCGATGGTGCCCTACGCCTTCGGC
>JAJXSQ010000399.1 GCA_021784495.1 Myxococcales bacterium
GGCGCGGGCGCGGGGGCGGCGACGGGCCCGAGGGCGGCCGCGGCGTCCGGATCGTCGGGCGCGATCTCGCGGAGCCGCCGCCAGACCGCCCGCGCGTCGCCGCTCCGGCCGCGCTCCTCGTGGACCCGCGCCAGCTCCTTGAAGACCGAGACCCGCTTCGTGGTCTGGCCGAGGTCCTGGAAGGCCTTGGCGAGCAGCTCCAGGGTGTCGACGTCCTTGGGGGCGGCCTGGAAGCAGACCTGGAGCTTGGAGAGCGCCCGCTTGGTGTCGTTCCGCGCGAGGTAGAGGTTCGCGAGCTCGCGGGTGAGCGAGAGATCGTCCGGGGCGAGGCTGGCGATGCGCTCCGCCACCCGGAGGTACTCGTCGGTCCGCCCGCTCCGCTTGAGCGCCTCCGCCGCCTTGCGGAAGTGGTCGAGCGCCGGCCCGGCCTGGTTCGCGCGCTGGTGGAGCTCGCCGATCTTGATGGTCGCGGCGACGTTCTCCGGGTCGAACTCGACCATCCGGCGGAGGACCTCGAGGAGGCGCGCCGTGTCGCCCGCCTTCTCGTAGCCCGCGGCCATGAGCTGGAGCTGCGCCGCGGCGTCGCTCATCAGGCCGAGCTGCTGGTAGAGCCCGGCGAGCCGGTCGCTCACCCCGAGGTCGGCCGGGTCGAGCTTGGCGACCTGCTTGAAGACGGCCACCGCCTTGAGGAAGAACCCCTGCTCGGCGTAGGTCTCGGCCGCCCGCCGGAAGACCTCGGCGGCGCGCGCGTCGTCCCCCTTCTTCTGGTGGAGCTCGGCGATCTTGAGCTGGACCCGGACGTCCTTCGGATCCTCCTCGAGGATCCGCTCGTAGGTCTTGATCGCCTTGTCGAGGGCCCCCTTCTGGACGAGCCGGGTCGCCTCGGCGATGATCTTGTTCTTGTCGACGGCCATCGTCCGGGAGCGCTCGCTCGCCTCCCGGGTCCCGCCGGCGAGGACCGGGGACGGGTCCCGCCGGTCGCCCCGGGCGGGCCCGTGGAGGCCCGGTCAGGATAGTGTGCAACCCGGGGGGACGCAAGGCGCGAATCCCCCGAGAGGACGAGGGATTTCGCCCCGTCGCGGCCGCGGCGAGGCCCGGGGTCAGCCCTGGCCGCGCGGCGCGGGGACCGCCGGCGCCTCGGCGGCGACCGGCGGGTTCAGGATCTGGTCGACGATGCGGGTGTCGTACTTCCCCTCGACGAAGGCCGGGAAGCGGAGGACCCGCCGGTGGAAGGCGATGTTGGTCTTGATCCCCTCGATCACGTACTCGTCGAGGGCGCGCATCATCCGGCGGAGCGCGATCTCGCGGGTCGCCCCGGTGCAGATCAGCTTGGCGACGAGCGAGTCGTAGAACGGCTGCACCTTGTACTGCTCGTAGGCCATGGTGTCGACGCGGACGCCGTAGCCGCCCGGCTGGTGGTAGCCGGTGATCCGCCCCGGGCTCGGGGCGAAGGTGACCGGGTCCTCGGCGTTCACCCGGCACTCGATGGCGTGGGCGAGCGGGACGATCGACTCCTGGGTCCGGTCGAGCGTCTCGCCGGCGGCGAGGCGGATCTGCTCCCGCAGGAGGTCGAGGCCGTAGACCTGCTCGGTCACCGGGTGCTCGACCTGGATGCGGGTGTTCATCTCCATGAAGTAGTAGCGCCCCTTCTCGTCGAGGAGGAACTCGATGGTCCCGACGTTGTTGTAGCGGATGGAGCGCATCGCCCGCAGCGCCACGTCGATCATCTCGGCGCGGAGCGCCGGCGTCACCGCCGGGCTGGGGGCCTCCTCGATCAGCTTCTGGTGGCGCCGCTGGACCGAGCACTCGCGCTCGCCGAGGCAGATCACGTTCCCGTGCTCGTCGGCGACGATCTGGAGCTCGATGTGGCGCGGCTCCTCGACGTAGCGCTCCAGGTACATCGAGCCGTCGCCGAAGGCGGCCAGCGCCTCGGAGGAGGCGGTCTCGAAGGCCTTCCGGACCTGGCCCGGCTCGCGGACGATCTTCATCCCGCGCCCGCCGCCGCCGGCCGCCGCCTTCAGGATCACCGGGTAGCCGATCTGGCCGGCGATCTCCTCGGCCTCCTCGCCGTTGGCGAGGAAGCCGCGGGCGCCGGGGAGGAGCGGCAGGCCGGCCTTCTCCGCCGCCTCGCGGGCGGCGACCTTGTTCCCCATGAGCCGGAGCATCTCCGGCCGCGGACCGATGAAGGCCAGCCCCATGCCCACGACCATCTCGGCGAAGTCGGCCCGCTCGGAGAGGAAGCCGTACCCGGGGTGGATGGCGTCGGCGCCGCTCACGTCGGCGGCGGCGAGGAGCGAGCGGACGTCGAGGTAGCTCTGCTTCGACGGGGGGGGGCCGATGCAGATCGCCTCGTCGGCGAAGCGGACGTGGAGCGACTCGGCGTCGGCGGTGGAGTGGACCGCCACGGTGGCGATGCCCAGCTCCTTGCAGGCGCGGATGACCCGGAGCGCGATCTCGCCCCGGTTGGCGATCAGGACCTTCTTGAACATGGCGGCGCCGGGCGGGGGGGGCGGCTAGCCCGGGACGATGCGGAGGAGCTTCTCGCCGAACTCGATCGGGGTGGCGTTCTGGACGTAGATCTCGGCGACGGTGCCGTCCACCTCGCACTCGATCTCGTTCATCAGCTTCATCGCCTCGACGATGCAGAGCACCTGCCCCTTCTTCACCTTCTGGCCGACGTCGGTGAAGGGGGGGGAGTCGGGGGACGGCGCCCGGTAGAAGGTGCCGACGAAGGGGGAGGCGACCACGGTCCCCGGCGCGTCGGCCGGCTTCGCCTCGGCGCGCGGCGCGGCGGTGGCCGGGGCGGGCGCCGCCGGGAGCGGGGCGG
>JAJXSQ010000400.1 GCA_021784495.1 Myxococcales bacterium
CGGCTCGCCGTGGCGCGCGCCTACGCGGCGCTCCATCACCCGGATCTGGCCGAGCGGGAACTCCGCCTCGCGATCGCCATCGACCCGGGGAGCGCCGAGGCGCGGCGGGCGCTGGAGCGGCTCGCGGCGACGCCGGCCGCCCCGGTCGGCGTGCGCGCGGGCGCGGTCCCCGCTCCCCGGGTCTACTCCTTCCCGGTCCCGTCTCCGGCGGGCGCTCCGGCCGCGACGAGGGGTCCAGCCCCGGCCGCGCCCGTCACCGGGTCGGCGCCTCCCGCTCCACCTCCGCGCGCGGACGCGACGGGGGCCGACCGGGACGCGCCGGCGCGGTAGCCCCACGCCGCGGGGTCACCCGGGGAACCCGGCGAGCTCGGTGAGCAGCGCCGCGATCGCCGCGGCCGCCGCGAGGAGGGCCCCCGCGAGGAGCGCCTCCGGGCGCCTGGTCTCCTCCCCGCGATCGGTCGGTGCCGCCGGCGCCGCAGGCCGCTCCTGGTCGGCCCCCTCGAGCGGGTCGACGTAGCGAAGGGTGAGCTCGCCGATCCCGAGCCGATCGCCCGGGCGCAGCGGATGGGCCCCGGGTGCGAGCGGCAGGTCGTTGAGCCGGGTCCCGTTCTTCGAGGACAGGTCCTCGACGGTCGCCTCGCCGGTCGGCGCGACGCGGATCCGCGCGTGGCGGCGCGAGGCGGCCCCGTCGCGAACCCGGAGCCCGGCGCCCGGCGCGCGGCCGATCAGCAGCTCCTCGCCGACGGGGATGACCCGCTCCGGCCCCCCTGGCGGGCGGACCTCCAGGTGAGGGAGGGTCCGGAAGGCCTCCTCGCCCGGGGCGCAGCGCACCAGGCGCGCCGCCGCGCGGCGGGTGGCGCCGGTGGCGAGGCCCTCCCCTCCCACGAGGTCCCCGGCGATCACCTCCACTCCCGCTCGCGAAGGACCGCCAGGACGTCGAGCGCGTCCCCCGCCGGGACCTGGCGGAACCGATGGCCGTCGGAGAGGAGCCGGATCGCCCCCTCGTCGGTGCGCAGGCAGGTGGCGCCGGCGCCGCGCCATCGCGCCAGCGCCTCGGGGTGGGGGAAGCCGTAGCGGTTCCGGGCCCCCACGCTCACGATCGCGAGCCGGGGATGGACCGCGGCGACGAAGGGGGCCGTCGAGCTGCCGCGGCTCCCGTGGTGCGGGACCTTGACCACCTCGGCCGCCAGGGGATGGCCGCCGGCGAGCGCGGCCGCCTCTCCGCGGGCCTCGAGGTCCCCCGGCAGGAGGAGCGCCGCCTCGCCGTGGACGATCCGCAGGACGAGCGAGGCGTCGTTCTCCTCGAGCCCCTCGAGCCGCCCGCCGACCGACTCGAGGAGGACGCCGCCGAGCGCGAGCGAGCGGCCTGGCGGCAGCCGCTCCGCCGGCGGCAGGAGGGCGAGCACCGCGGCGGCGGCCTCGTCGGGGGCGCCGCCACCGGCCACCAGGCGGTCGATCCGCACCGCCCTGGCGACGGCGGCGAGGCCGAGGACGTGGTCGGGGTGGGGGTGCGAGAGGACGACGAGCGAGAGGCGCGTGACCCCGAGATCCCGGAGGAGCGGCACGAGATCGCGCGCCCCCGGATCGGGTCCGGGCCCGATCGCCCCCCCGCCGTCCACCAGGACCGCCTCGCCGTCGGGAAGACGGAGGAGGGTCGCGTCGCCCTGGCCGACCGACACGGAGACGACCTCGAGCTGTCCGCGGAGCCTCGCCGCCGCCTGCCGGAGGGGGCCGGGGAGCGCCACCGCCGCCACGGCGACGAGCGCGGCGGTCCAGCGGAGGGCGCCGGTGAGCCGGCCGAGCAGCAGCACCGCCCCGCAGGCGACGCCGGCGAGGAGCGGCCCCGGGGAGGCGACGCCGATCACCGCGAAGGCGGGGGCGGCGGCGAGGTCGGAGACGAGGAGCAGCGCGCTGGCCAGCGGGCGGCAGAGCCAGAGGAGGGGGGTGGCCAGGGGAGGCGCGACGGCGGCGGCGACCGCCGCGAGCGCCGTGACCGCCGTCAGCGCCGTCCCGATGGGCACCCCGGCCAGGTTCGACAGGATCCCGAGCGCCGGGAGCCGACGGAACTGGAGCGCCAGGACCGGCGCGGTCGCGAGGCTCGCCGCGAGGGTGGCGGCGAGCCCGCCGAGGATCGGCTCGACGAGCCGCGCCCGCCAGGACCCGGCCGGGGGGCGCGCGACGGGGATCGCGCCGCGGATCGGCGTCGCGAGCGCGACGAGCCCGGCGACCGATGCCAGCGTGAGCTGGAGAGAGGGATCGAGGAGGGAGCCGGGCTCGACGGCGAGCACCGCCAGCGTGGCGAGGCCGAGCGCGTTCGCCGCCGAGCCCTCGCGATCGAGGAGGGTGCCGGCGAAGGCGGCCGCGCCGCCGATCGCCGCCCGCACGACCGGATAGGACGCGCCGGTCGCGAGCGTGTAGGCGACGGTGACCGGGAGGGCGATCAGGGCGGCGCCTCGCCGCGCGTCCCAGCGGGAGGCGATGGGCTCCAGCCGGAGGAGCGCGCCCCGGAGGAGCCGCTCGAGGCCGGCCGCCACCACCACCAGGTGGAGCCCGGAGACCGAGAGGACGTGGGCGAGGCCGCTGCGGGCGAAGGAGTCGTTGGTCGCGGCGTCGAGGCCTCCGCGATCGCCGGTGCCGATGGCCCGGACCAGGCCGGCCTCGCGAGGCGGGAGCGCGACGGCCGCCTCGGCGAAGCGCTGGCGGCCGCGCTCGAGCCAGGCGAGCGGGCTCGGCGGCGCGAGCCGCACCGGGGGGAGGAGGGCCTCGGCCTGGCGGCCGAGGCCGAGCGCCTCGAGCCGCGCCGCCTGATCGAACTCCCCCGGATTGC
>JAJXSQ010000401.1 GCA_021784495.1 Myxococcales bacterium
GCTGGGGGGGCTCGCCCTGGTCCCGGCGGCGCTGGCGCGCTCCCTCGACGCGCTCCCCGCCGACGCCTTCGGCGAGGGGCCGGACGGGGTGGTGGCCCGCTCGCTCGCCGGCCGCGCCGCCGCCCTCCTCGCCCTCGCCCGCGCGGCGTCGCTCCGCGCCGACCTGCCCCCGGGGGCGCTCCGGGTCGAGGTGGCGCTCGAGCTCGCGCCCCGGCCCCCGCCGTGATCTCCGCCGCCGGCGTCACCCGCTCCTTCCTCGACGGAGACCGGGAGATCCCGGTCCTCCGCGGCGTCGACCTCGAGGTCGCCGCCGGCGAGCTGGTCGCGGTGGTCGGCGGCTCCGGCTCGGGCAAGTCGACCCTCCTCGGCGTCGTCGGGGCGCTCGACCAGGGCTACGGGGGCGAGGTGGTGGTGGCCGGGGAGCGGCTGCGATCGCTCGGACCGGCCGCGCGCGCGGCGCTGCGGAGCCGGCGGATCGGGTTCGTCTTCCAGTCCTTCAACCTCGTCCCCTCGCTCCCGGCGCTGGAGAACGTCATGCTCCCCGGCCTCCTCCGGCGCGGCGCGCGGGAGCCGCGGGCCGCCCTCCGGGCGCGCGCCGTCGCGGTCCTGGAGCGGGTCGGCCTCGCCTCGAAGGGATCGGCGCGGCCGGCCCGCCTCTCGGGCGGCGAGCGGCAGCGGGTCGCGATCGCCCGCGCCATCCTGGCCCGCCCCGCCGTCCTGCTCGCCGACGAGCCCACCGGCCACCTCGACGCCGCGACCGGCGCCGAGGTGATCCGGCTCTTCGCGGAGCTCGCCCGCGAGGGGGCGGCGGTGCTGGTGGTGACCCACGAGGAGCGGGTGTCGAGCGCCGCCGGGCGGGTCCTCACCCTCCGCGACGGGAGGCTCGGATGAGGTGGCGCGCCCTGCTCGCGGTGGCGATCGGCAACCTGCGCTCGACGCCGGGCGCGGCGCTCGTCGACGCCACCGCCGCGGCCGTCGGCGCCGCGGCGCTGGTCCTCTTCGTCGGGCTCGGCCTGGGGATCGGGGACGCCGCCCGCCGGATGTTCCCCGCCGACGACCGGCTCGTCGACGTCGGGCCGCCGGCGGTGTCGCTCGGCGGCCTCCTCGGCGGCGGCCGGCTCGACGAGGGGGCGCGCGCCCGGCTCGCCGCCCTCCCCGGCGTCGCCGCCGCCTGGCCCCGGATGAACCTCCAGGTGCCGGTGGCGGCCCCCGAGCCGCCGCGCGGGCTCGAGTCGGCGTGGCCGCCCGGGATGACCCTCCAGATCCCGGTCGTGGGGATCGACCCGGACATGGTCGCCCGCGACGTCGGACGGCGGGTCCCCTTCGCCGATCCGCAGGGCGGCGGGCCGATCCCGATCGTCCTCTCCCGCCGCCTCCTCGAGATCTACGACAAGACGATCGCCCCGACCTGGGGGGTCCCGGGGCTGCCGCCGGGGCTCGACCCGGTCGGCCTGGAGATGCCCGTCGACCTGGGCCGCTCCATCGTCCCCGGCCGGAGCGAGGCGCGGGTCGTCGCCGCCCGGATCCGGCTCGCCGGCCTCTCCGACCGGGTCCCGCTCTACGCGGTGGCGGTCCCGCTCGACACCGTGCGGCGGCTCCACGCCCTCTACCGCCGGCGCGACCCGGGCTACGGGCTGGTGACGCTCCTCGCCGCGACCCCGGCCGACGTCCCGGCGATCGCCGCGGCGGTCCGGCGGATGGGCTTCTCGGTCGACGAGTCGGTCCGCGCGACCGCGGAGCGGGTCGGGACGGTGGTCACCATCACCACCGGCGCCCTCGCCGGGCTCGCCGTCCTGCTCGGCGCGCTCGCCGCGCTCGCCATCGCCCGCTCCCGCGCCGCGAGCGTCGCCGTCCGCTGGCGCGAGATCGCGCTCCTCCAGGCGCTCGGGGCGACGACCGGCGAGGTCCGGGCGGTGGTCCTCCTCGAGGCGCTCCTCGTCTCCTCCGCCGGCGGCGTGGCCGGCGCCGGGGTGGGGCGCGCGCTCGCCGTCGCCGGCGACCTGGCCTGGAAGCGGGCGCTCCCGGACTTCCCGTTCCGCCCCGACACCTTCTTCCAGTTCCCCGCCTGGCTCCCGGCCGCGGCGGTGGCCCTGGCGGCGGGGTCGGCGCTCCTCGGGGCGCTGGCGCCCGCCCAGGCCGCGGCCCGGATCGATCCGGCCCGGTCGCTCTCCTGACCCGTCCGGGCGAGCAAGGTGCGCGCGGTGCGGTTGAATGTCTCGACAGGGTTACGCGTCGATGAAATGATGCCCCGTCCGTCGCAGGGTGCTCGCGCCATCAGTGATTCGCGATGACGCGGCCCAACAACCCGATCCCACTTGAGGTTTGCCAAATGAAGAAGATCCTCGCCGCCGCCGTCGCCTTCGCGTTCATCGGCTCCGCCGTCCCGGCGTTCGCCGCCGAGAAGGTGGCCGACAAGGCCGCCGAGAAGAAGGCCGACAAGAAGGCGGAGAAGAAGGCCGTGAAGAAGGCCGAGAAGAAGGCCGACAAGAAGGCGGAGAAGAAGGCCGACAAGAAGTAGTCGGGCCCTCCCGCAGGCGCAGTCCACGGGCCGCCTCCCTCACGGGGGGCGGCCCGCGCGTTTCCGGGCTACCCGCGCCGGTCGGCGACGATCAGCTCGGCGCCGACGTGGAGCGTGTGGTGGCGCGGATCGCCGATGCCGTTCAGGCGGCAGAGCTCGCGCAGCCCGAGCCCCGCGCGGCGCGAGATGGTCCAGAGCGTGTCGCCGCGCTTCACCCTCCAGACGGACTGCGGCGCGCGGGCGGCCTTCGCCGCCGGCGCCTGGGCGGCGCGCGCGATCGGGCCGCGGGAGGGCGGGGCGC
>JAJXSQ010000402.1 GCA_021784495.1 Myxococcales bacterium
TCGCTCGGCCTCTCGCCGGGGAGCCCGTCCGCCGTCCTGGCGCCGCCCCGCTTCGCCGCCGAGGACTCGGCGCCCGGCGACCGGCGCCCGCCGCCCCGGCTCGGGCCGGCCATCCCCCCGGTCGTCCCCCACGCGGTGGCCGACTTCCTCCCCATCACCCCGACCCGGAATTCCTGCGTCGACTGCCACCAGACCGATCCGCCGAAGCAGGCCGGCGAGCCGACCCTCATCCCGCCGAGCCACTTCGTCGATCAGCGCCGGGCGCCGGGTGCGCCGGGCGCGGAGGTCGCCGGCGCGCGCTGGATCTGCACCGCCTGCCACGTCGGCCGGACCGACGCGTCGCCGCTGGTCCCGAACGGCTACCGGCCCTAGGCGCCGCGCTCGGGCCGGGGGGGCTCCGATGGCGCGCCGGCGGCGGCGGGGGCGTGCACCCCGGGCCCCGGGGCGCCGCGCTCAGGCCGGGAGGTACCCGGTGGCCCGGAGGTTCCGCTCGATGCGCGCGCCCACGTCCCCGATCGGCGACGCGAAGGTCTCGCCGGTGAGCCGCTCGAACACCTCGATGTACTTCCGGGCGAGCATCACCCGGACCTCGTCGGAGAGCGCCGGGGGGGCGCCGTGGCCGGAGAAGCCGTGCTCCTTGATGAGCCACTGCCGGACGTTCTCCTTGTCGAGCATCTCCTGCTCCTCGCCGCGCGCGAAGCGCTCGGCGTAGCCGTCGGCGACCCAGTACCGGGAGCTGTCCGGGGTGTGGATCTCGTCGATCACCGTCAGCTTCCCGCCCGAGATCCCCATCTCGTACTTGGTGTCGACCAGGATCAGCCCGCGCGACGCGGCCCACTCCTGGCCGCGCGCGAAGAGGCGCTGCGCGACCGCGATCGCCTCCCGCCAGACCTCCGGCGCGACCAGGCGCTGGCGCAGGATCTCCGCCTCGCTGATCGGCTCGTCGTGCTGGCCGTACTCGGCCTTGGTCGAGGGGGTGATGATCGGCTGGTCGAAGCGCTGGTCCTTCCGCAGCCCGGCCGGCCAGGCGATGCCGTAGGCCCCGGCCTTGCCCGCCTGGTAGTCGCGCCAGAGGGACCCGGTGATGTACCCGCGGATGACGATCTCGACCGGGAGCGCGCGCGCCTGGCGGACCACCATCACGCTCGGGTCGGGGGCGGCGAGCAGGTGGGTCGGGGCGATGTCCTTCACCTTGTCGAACCAGAAGGTGGTGAGCCGCGACAGCACCTCCCCCTTGAACGGGATCGTGCCGAGGACGTGATCGAAGGCGCTGATGCGGTCGGTGGTGATCATCACCATCCGGTCGCCGCGCGTGTAGTTGTCGCGCACCTTCCCCCGGTAGAGCTCGCCGAGGGCGGGGAGGTCCACCTGCCGGAGGGTGTGGGGGAGCTGGGCGCGGAGCAGGTCGTCGGAGATCATGGCGCGGGATGTTATACGTGGCCGCGCCCATGTCTCCCTTAAAAGTGCGGCTCGTCCTCCATCGCCCGTCGAGCGCGGAGAACCTGGGCGCGGCGGCGCGGGCGATGAAGAACTTCGGCCTCTCCCGGCTGGTGGTCGTCGCGCCGCCCTCCTGGGAGGGCCCCCCCCGGAGCGGCGGGGCCGGGCGCGCCCGCGAGGAGATCCTGGCGCGCGCCTCCCGACTCGCGCGCCGGGGGACCGACCTGCTCGACGCCGCCGAGCTCCACGCCGATCTGCGCGGCGCCCTCGGCGCCGCCACCTGGGTCTGCGGGACGAGCTCGCGCGCCATCGAGGGGCGCCCCCGCCTGTCGCCCCGGGAGCTCGCGGCCGAGGTCGCCCGGCGCTCCGCCGCCGGGGAGGTGGCCGTGGTCTTCGGCGAGGAGCGGCGCGGCCTCTCCGACGCCGAGCTCGAGCTCTGCCAGGCGGTCTGCACCATCCCGACCCACGCCGCCTACGACTCGATGAACCTGGCGCAGGCGGTGGCGGTGGTGGCCTACGAGCTCTCGCTGGCCGGCGCGGCGACGCCGGCGGTCGCGCCGGCGCCCTCCGTCGAGCCGGCCCGCCACGCCACCCTGGAGGCGCTCTGGGCGCGCCTCGGGGCGCTGCTCGGCGCGGCCGGCTACCTCAACCCGCAGAACCCGGAGCAGATCCTGGCCGAGTGGCGGCGGCTGCTCGCGCGCGCCGAGCCGAGCCAGCGCGAGGTGGAGCTGCTGGTCGCGGCGGCGCGGGCGCTCGAGCGCCGGATCGCCGGCTGAGCACCGCCCCCGCCGGCGAGCGTCGCGGCGGACGGGCGCGAGGCGTCAGGCCGCGGGGGCGCTCGCCGCCGGGGCGGCGACCTGGTTCTTCTTCCGGCTCTTGGTCCAGGCGTCGAAGTGGTCCTGGCAGAGGCCGTGCGCCGCGACCTTCTTCTTGCACTCGGGCTTCGAGCAGGTCTTGTACCGGGCCGGCTTGGCCTCGAGCTCCCCGGCGCGCCACTTCTTGAAGTGGAAGAAGCAGAGCCCCTTGGCCCGGAACGCCCGCTTGCAGCCGGCGACGGAGCAGCTCTTCGCGCCGGCGCCCTTGGCCCGCGGCGCCTTGGTGGTGGTCTTGGTCTCGGACATGTCGATGCTCCCGGGCAGATCGTTCGGAAGGTGGTCCGGCGCCGCCGTCCGGCGGGCGCGGGCAGGGGGCACTCCTTACCGCGACCGCGCGCCGGATGGCAACCCCGGCGCGCGCGCCGTCACTCCCGGAGCCGCTGGCCGAGCACCTGGTCGAGGGCGCGCCGGTCGTCCTCGGTCGTGCTCTCCGACGGGCGGGGGGCGCCGCGCCGCGGGGAGCCGGGGACCCGCCCCCGCGCGAGCTCCTCCCCGCGCCGGCCCG
>JAJXSQ010000030.1 GCA_021784495.1 Myxococcales bacterium
GATCCCCACCATGGCGCCGCGCCCGGCGACCGGGGCGGTGACGTCCACCTCCCACTCCCCGAGCGCGATCGCCGGGCGCCCGGCCCGGCGCGCCAGCGCGACGAGCGCCGGCCCGCTCCCCGCCGGCCGGGCGTCGCGCGGCTCGGCCCAGAGCAGCTCGCCGCGCTCGTCGAGGATGGCGATGGCGACCGAGAGGACGGCGCTGTCCCGCCGCGCGAGCCGCAGCACGGTCTTCTCCGGCTCGAGGTTGCCGTCGGCGAGGTCGACCTCGGCGAGCCGGGAGAGGCGGCCGATCTCGCGGACCAGGGCGTCGATCTCCTCCCCGAGCTGGTAGGCGCGCGAGGCGACGAGCACCTCCTCGCGATCGGCCGCCGCCGCCAGCGTCGCCTCGCGGTACCGCCAGAGCAGGATCGCCCCGGTGAGCGCGACCCCGACCGCCGCCAGCGCGGAGAGCGCGAGGAGGAGGCGGGTGGGGTGGGGGACGCGCACCGGCGCATCCTATCCCCGCCCGCGCGCGCGCGGCCCGGGCGGCCGAGGCGCCGGGGGCGACGAACCCCCGGATGGGGACGTTCCTCCCCCGATGGTCGTAAATCCGCTGATTTGACTTGCCGCGGCGTCGCCCGCCAAGCATGATGCCCCACTCGATCGATTCCAGAATCAGGAGCCAAGACATGCCCCTCAAGATCCTGGTCACCGCCAAGCGCGTGGAAGATCCCGAGTCGAAGATCCGGGTGAAGCCGGACGGCTCGGGCATCGTGACCGACGGCGTCAACTACAAGATGAACCCCTTCGACGAGATCGCCGTCGAGGAGGCGCTCCGGCTGCGCGAGGCGCACGGCGGCGAGGTGGTGGTCGCCGCCATCGGCGGCGAGAAGCAGCAGACCGAGCTGCGGGCGGCCCTCGCCATGGGCGCCGACCGGGCGATCCTGGTCCGCCACGACGGCCCGCTCGACGCCCTGGTCGTCTCGGCGCTCCTCGCCAAGGTCTGCGAGCAGGAGCGGCCGGACCTGGCGCTCCTCGGCAAGCAGTCGATCGACGACGACCAGAACCAGGCCGGCCAGTACCTGGCGGCGCGCCTCGGCTGGCCGCAGGCGACCTTCGCCTCGAAGAGCGAGAGCCTGGAGAGCGAGGCGGAGCAGAAGAAGCTCCCCGGGGTGGTGGTCGCCGCGGGCGGGAAGAGCGCGCGGGTGGTGCGCGAGGCGGACGGCGGCCTGCAGACCCTCGAGGTCCAGCTCCCGGCGGTGGTCACCGTCGACCTCCGGCTCAACAAGCCGCGCTTCGCCTCCCTCCCCGGGATCATGAAGGCGAAGAAGAAGGAGCTGAAGGAGCTCGCCGCCGCGTCGCTCGGCGTCGACCTGGCGCCGGCGGTCGTGGTCCGGTCGCTCGCCGAGCCGCCGCGGCGCAAGGGCGGGGTGAAGGTCGCGGACGTCGACGAGCTCTGGAAGAAGCTCCACGAAGAGGCCAAGGTCCTCTAGCCCCCGGGAGACGCGCCATGTCCAACGTCCTCATCGTCGCCGAGCAGTTCGACGGCAAGCTCCGCAAGGCCTCGCTCCACGCCCTCGGCGCCGGGCAGCAGCTCGCCGCCCGCACCGGCGGCGCGCTCCACGTCGCGCTCCTCGGCCACGGGATCGCCGAGGCGGCCCGCGGCCTCGCCGGCTTCGGGGCCACCGTCCACGTCGCCGACCACCCCGCGCTGGCCCACGGGCTCGCCGAGGCGGCGGCCCCGGTGGTGGTCCAGATCGCCCGCGACTGCGGCGCGACCCTGGTCGGCGCCGCCGCCACCGCCGCCGGCAAGGACCTCCTCCCCCGCGCCGCCGCGCTCCTCGGCGCCGGGATGGCCACCGAGGTGCTCGGCCTGGGCGGCGCCGGGCCGGCGATCCTCTTCCGCCGCCCGATGTGGGCCGGCAACGTGGTCGCCGAGGTGGAGATCACCACCCCGGTGAAGGTCTTCACCGTCCGTCCCACGGAGTTCGCGCCGGCCGCCGCCGGCGCCGCCGGCGAGGTGCGGGCGGTCGCGGTCGGGATCGACGCCGCGGCGCTCCGGACCCGCTCCGTCGACTTCCAGGTGGTGAAGAGCGAGCGGCCGGAGCTCACCGAGGCCCGGGTGGTGGTCTCCGGCGGCCGGGGCACCAAGGGCGACTTCAAGGCCGTGGAGGCGCTGGCCGACGCCCTGGGCGGCGCGGTGGGCGCGAGCCGCGCCGCGGTCGACGCCGGCTGGGCGCCGAACGACTGGCAGGTGGGGCAGACCGGCAAGGTGGTCGCGCCGGAGCTCTACGTCGCCGCCGGGATCTCCGGGGCGATCCAGCACGTGGCCGGCATGAAGGGGTCGCGGGTGATCGTCGCGGTGAACAAGGACCCGGAGGCGCCCATCTTCCAGGTGGCCGACTACGGCCTCGTCGCCGACCTCTTCCAGGTCCTCCCGGCGCTCGCCGAGCGGGTGAAGGCGAGCCGGTGACCGAGGCGGACCTCGCCGGGCTGGGGGTCCACCGGATCGCCATCCCGATCCCCTTCGCCGCCGCCGGCGGGCCGGTCAACGTCTACGCCGTCGAGGCGCGCGGCGGCGGGCTCGTCCTCTTCGACGCCGGGCTCGGCTCCGACGAGGCGCAGGCGGCGCTCGCCGCCGGCCTGGCGCGGCTCGGGCGGCGGCTCGACGAGGTCGAGCGGATCGTGGTGAGCCACGGCCACGTCGACCACTTCGGCGCCGCCCGCTTCGTCCAGGAGCGGGCCGGCCGGGACCTGCCGGTCCACGTCCACGCCGCCGACGCGCCCAAGGTCCTCGAGGGGGGGCGCGGCTTCGCCGTCGAGCGCCCCGCCTACGCCGCCCACCTGGCGCGGCTCGGGGTCCCGGCCGAGGTGGAGGCGGCGGTGGCGCGCTCCGCCGGCCGGACCTTCGCCCTCGCCCGGCGGCTCGCCGAGGTCGCGCCGCTCGCCGAGGGGGACGTGATCGAGGGGCGGGCGGTGCGCCTCGAGGTCCTCCACCTGCCCGGCCACACCCCCGGCCTCGTGGCCCTCCACGAGCCCCGGCGCCGGCTCCTCCTCCCGGCCGACCACCTCCTGGAGCGGATCTCGCCCAACCCGCTCATCGAGCTCGACCCCGACGGCGTCCAGCGGTTCCGGCCGCTCCGCGCCTACCTGGCGTCGCTGGCGCGGACCCGCGCCCTGGCCGTCGACCTGGTCCTCCCCGGCCACGGCGCGCCCTTCGCCGGCCACGCGGCGGTGATCGACGGCCTCCTCGGCTTCTACGGGAAGCGCCAGGCCCGGCTGGCGGCGCTCCTCGCCGGCGGCCCGCGGACCGCCTGGGAGCTCTGCGCCGCGCTCTTTCCGGCGGCGCACCCCTCCGACGCCTTCCTCACCGTCAGCGAGACGGTGGCGAACCTCGAGGTGCTGGAGGACCGCGGCGAGGTGGCCCGCGCCGACGAGGACGGACGCTGGCGCTTCCGGCTCGCCCGCGGGTGAGGCCCCGGTGTCCGACCTCGTCCTCGTCGGCCTCACCCTGCTCTGGGGGACCACCTTCACCCTGGTGAAGGTGGCGATGGAGATCACCTCCCCGGGGATCTTCCTCGCCGCCCGCTTCGGCGCCGCGGCGCTGGTCCTCGGCCTGGTGGCGCTCGCCCGGCGCGACCGGCTGGGCCCCGGCTTCTGGCGCCACGGCGTCGCGCTCGGGCTCTTCATGCTCGCCGGCTTCGCGCTCCAGACGGTCGGGCTGCGGACGACCACACCGGCCCGCTCGGGCTTCATCACCGGCCTCTCGGTGCTGGTGGTCCCCTTCGTCGCCCGCTTCCGGCTCGGCCGGCCGGTCCGGGCCCCGAGCTGGGCCGGCGCGGCGCTGGCGGTCGTCGGGCTCGCGCTCCTCGCCGACCCGCTCGGCGGCGCGACCTCCGCGGCGGTCCGGCTCGGCGACGCCCTGACCGCCGGCTGCGCCGTCGCCTTCGCCCTGCAGATCACCTACCTCTCGGAGTGGTCGCCGCGCCACCCGCCGGTCCCGCTCACCCTCCTCCAGATCGCCGTGGTGCTCGCCGGCGGCCTCGCCATGCTCCCGCTGGCGCCCGCCCGGATCGACCCCGCCCGCCTCGGCGAGCTCGCCGGGCTGGTCGCCTTCACCGGGGTCGCGATGACCGCCGGCGCCTTCCTCGCCATGACCTGGGCGCAGCGCCACACCGCGGCGGTCCGGGCGGCGCTCATCTACGCGCTCGAGCCGGTCGCCGCCGCCGCCTTCAGCCGGGTCTGGATCGGCGAGCGGCTCCCGCCGGCCGGGCTCGCCGGCGGGGCGCTCGTGGTCCTGGGGGTGGTGGCCGGCGAGGTGGGCGGGGCGCTCGAGGCGCGCCGCGCCGCCGCCGCGGGGGGCGCCGCGCCCCCGGGCTGAGCGCCGTCAGGGGGCGTCGAGGACCGCGGCCCACCCGGCGCGATCGCCGGCCGGCGCCGGCGACACCGCCAGGAGCCGCTTGCCGATCATCGAGAAGACCAGCCCCTCGAAGACCGGCCAGTCGTGCCCGAGCCGCTCGCGGAGGGCGGCGAGCGCGACCCCGTCGCCGGTCGCCCGCAGCACCGCCAGCTCCTCGCCGGTCAGCTCCGGCGCGACCCGCGGCGCGGGGCCGAGGTGGACGATCGCCTCGACGGGGAGCGACTCCGGCGCGAGCTGGAAGGTGTCGAGCCCGGGGTGGGCGGCGAGGAGCGCCTCGAACCAGCGCGCCGCGGCCTCCCGGTGGCGCTCGTCGTAGGTGACGCCGATCCGCCAGGGGGCGGCCCGGCTCGCCCAGGCGACGGTCCCGGCGGCGGCGAGCTGGCCGGGGACCCGCTCGGCGGAGAGGACCAGCTCCAGGGAGTCGCCGGGGGCGAAGGGGCCGGGCGCGGAGAGCTGGCAGCCGCGGGCGCTCACGTCGCTGGTGTCGGTGGCCCAGAAGCCGCCCCCGGGGAGGAGGCAGCGCGCCTCGCAGCGGGCCGGCGCCCGCTGCGCCCGCCTCGGGTTGACGATGATGTCCGGCATGGCGGCTCCCCCGATCGCGCCCGCGATCCTACGGTCCCGGCCCCCCGGACGCCAGCGCCGGCGCCGGCGATGGCGGCGCGGTCCGGGCCGGAGTAGAAGCCCTCCCGTGGCGCGACCCCCCATCGAGCTCCACCGCGGCGCGCTGCGGGTGACCGGCTCGTCCCTCCTGCTCGACGCCAGCCGGCGCGCCGAGTGCGGCTTCGTCTCCCACGCCCACGGCGACCACCTCGGCCGCCACGCCCGGACCATCGCCACCGCCCCGACGCTCTCGCTCCTGCACCACCGGCTCGGCGTGCCGCGCCGGGCCGGGCGGAGCGAGGATCTGCCGGCCGCCTACCGGCAGCCGTTCGGCCTCGGGGCGCTCACCCTCGAGCTCTTCCCGGCCGGCCACGTCCTCGGCTCGGCGCAGCTCCGGGTCACGCTCGAGGACGGCCGCGTGCTCGGCTACACCGGCGACCTCTGCACCGACACCCCCCACGCCGCCGAGCCGGCGCAGGTCGTCCCCTGCGACGTGCTGGTGCTGGAGTCGACCTTCGGGGAGCCGCGCTACGCCTTCCCGCCGAAGGCCGAGACGCTGGCGGCGATCCGCCGCTTCGTCGACGACGCCCTCTCCGACGGCGCGACCCCGGTCCTCCTCGGCTACGCGCTCGGGAAGGCCCAGGAGATCCTCGCCCACCTCGGCGGCGCCGGCTACGCCTGCCGCGCCCACCCGACGGTCCACGCGGTGAACCGGATCTACCAGGCCCACGGCGTCGCGCTCCCCGGGGTGCGCCCGCTCGAGGCGGGCGCGGCGGTGGCCGGGGAGGTGGTGGTGGCCCCGCCGCAGCTCGCCTGGAGCCCGGCGCTCCGCGGCGTGCGGCGGCGGCGGACGGCGATCCTGACCGGCTGGGCGATCGAGGGGGCGCGCCGCTTCCGCGGCGTCGACGCCGCCTTCCCGCTCTCCGACCACGCCGACTTCCCCGCGCTCCTCGCCTACGCCCGCGCCACCGGGGCGGGGCGGGTCTTCACCGTCCACGGCGCCGTCGACGCGCTGGCCGCCGCCCTCCGGCGGGAGGGGATCCGGGCCGAGCCGCTCCGGGAGCAGGGGCAGCTCGAGCTTCTGTAGTACAAGGTGCGGGTGATCGAGCTCACCGTCTCCGCCGACGCCGCCGGGCAGCGGCTCGACCGCTACGTCCGCAAGGCGCTGCGCGACGTGCCGCTCTCGCACGTCTACAAGATGTTCCGCACCCGCAAGGTGCGGGTCAACGGCGCGCGGGGGCGGCCGGAGCAGCCCCTCGCCGAGGGGGACCGGGTCGCGATCCGGGGGGACGAGGAGCGGCTGCAGGCGGCGCCGGCGGCGGCCGGGCCGGGCGGACGGCTGGCGGCCGCGGGGCGGGGCGGGCGCGCGCTGGAGGTGCTCTTCGAGGACGCCGATCTGCTCGCGGTGAACAAGCCGGCGGGGCTGGCGGCCCACCCCGGCACCGGGATCGCCGGCGCCACGCTGGTGGAGCTGGTCCGCGCCCGGCTCGCGGTCCCGGCCGGCCTCCCGCCGACCGAGTTCCGCCCCTCCCCGGCGCACCGGCTCGACCGCGAGACCTCGGGGGTCATCCTGGTCGCCAAGAACCGCCGCACGATGGCCGCGCTCGGCGCGCTCTTCGAGGCCAAGGACGAGGTCCGCAAGCAGTACCTGGCGCTCGCCAAGGGGAAGATGCCGAAGGAGGTCGGGACCATCGACCTGCCGCTCTCCGAGCACGAGCAGACGGCCCGGTCGAAGGAGCGGCGCGGGGTGAACCTCCAGCCGGCGCTCACCCGCTGGAAGGTCCTCGCCTCGATGAAGGACGCCTCGCTCCTCCAGGTCCGGATCGAGACCGGGCGGACCCACCAGATCCGGCGCCACCTCCAGGCGGCCGGCCACCCGGTGGCCGGCGACCCGCGCTACGGCGACTTCAACTTCAACCGGGTCGCCCGGGTCCGCTGGGGGCTGCGCCGCATGTTCCTCCACGCCTGGAAGCTCGAGCTCCCCCACCCGGTGACCGGGGCGCGGCTCGCCCTGGCGGCGCCGCTGCCGCCGGAGCTGGTCGAGGCGCTCGGCGCGCTCAACCTCCCGCCGCCCTGAGCGGCCGGCCGGGGGCGGGGCGAATGGGCTGGCGCGCGCGCCGGCCATCGGCTCTAGTCGGCGGGCACATGGCCCGCGTCGAGATCGACCTCCCCGAGACCTTCCCCTTCGCGACCGACCTCCCCATCCGGATCGGGGACATCAACTACGGCGGCCACCTGGCGAACGACGCCGTCCTCTCGCTGGCCCACGAGGCCCGGGTCCGCCTGCTCGCCGCCTGGGGCTTCACCGAGCTCGACGTGGCCGGGGTCGGGGTGATCATGGCCGACGCGGTGGTGGTCTACCGGGCGGAGGGGCGCCACGGGATGGTGCTCCGCGCCGAGGTGGCGGTCGCCGAGCTCCGCTCGCGCGGCGTCGACCTCGTCTACCGGCTCTCCGACGTCGCCACCGGCGCCGAGATCGCCCGGGTGAAGACCGGGCTGGTCTTCTTCGACTACGCCGCGCGCCGGGTGGTCTCGGCGCCCGAGCCGTTCCGGCGCGCGGTCGCGGCGGCCGGCGCCGGGGGCCGTTGAACCGATCCCGGGGGCGCGCGTACAGTCGCGGGCCATGACCGGTCGGGACGAGCAGCGGCCGGCGTCGCCGGACGGCCCCCCCGCGCGGCGGGTGGTGCTCACCGGGCTCCGGCCCCCGGGGCCGGCCTGGCGCCGCCTCCTCCGCTGGTCGCTCTTCGCCGCGCTCCTCGCCGCGAACGCTGCGGCGGTGGCCGCCGCCGCCCTCTGGGTCCACTTCTCCCGCGGCCTCCCCGAGATCCCGTCGCTCGCCGAGTGGCGCCCGCCGGCGATCACCGAGGTGGTGAGCGGCGACGGCGCCCTGGTCGGCGAGTTCTTCGCCGAGCGGCGGCGGGTGGTCCCCTTCGAGCGGATCCCGCCGCGGCTCGTCCAGGCCTTCGTCGCCGCCGAGGACCAGCGCTTCTTCGAGCACGGCGGCATCGACTGGCGCGGGACGCTGCGCGCCGCGGTCACCACCTACCTCCTCCACCGCGGGGTGAAGGGCGGCTCGACCATCAGCCAGCAGACGGCCAAGGCGCTCCTGGTCAGCGCCGAGGGCTTCGAGGCGGGGACCCGCAAGACCCTGCGCCGCAAGCTCCGCGAGCTGATCCTGGCCACCCGGCTGGAGCGGCAGTTCACCAAGCCGCAGATCCTCTGGCTCTACCTGAACGGCGTCTTCCTCGGCCACCACAGCTACGGCGTCCAGGCGGCCGCGGAGAACTACTTCCGCAAGAACGTGGAGGACCTCACCCTGGAGGAGGCGGCGCTGCTCGCCGGCCTCCCCCAGGCGCCGAGCCGCTTCTCGCCCTTCACCCACCCCGAGGCGGCCGCGGAGCGGCGCCGCTACGTGCTGCGCCGGATGGCCGAGGCGGGCTTCATCTCCCCCGCCGAGCGCGCCCGCGCCGAGGCGGCCGAGGTGAAGGTCTTCGGCCTCGACGACGTCTTCCGCGAGACCGCCCCCTTCTACGTCGAGCAGGTGCGCCGCCAGGTGGTCGAAGGGCTCGGCGCCGACCGCCTCCTCCACGACGGGCTCCGGGTGGAGACGGCGATGGACCTCGAGGCGCAGCGGGCCGCCCAGGCGGCGATGCTCGCCGGGCTCATGGAGGTGGACCACCGGCAGGGCTTCCCGGGCCCGGTGACCCACGTCGAGGGCCCGGCGCGGGCGGCGCTCGCGGCGCGGCTCCGCCGGGCCTGGCCGGCCGGCGCCCTCCGCCCCGGCGACTACGCGGTCGGGATCGTGGCCGCGGTCGCGCCGGGCGCGGCGACCGTCGAGGTCGGCGGCCAGGTCGGCCTGCTCCCGGTCGCCGGGCTGCGCTGGGCGCGGCGCCCGAACCCGGAGGTCTGGTACTCCCAGGCGCTGCTGTCGCGGGTCACCGGCGTGCTGCAGCCCGGCGACGCGATCCTGGTCCGCCGGGTCGAGCGGGCCGACCTCCAGGCGCGGGAGCGGGCCGCCGGGCCGATCGGCCGGCCGGGCGAGGTGCCGGCGGCGCCGGTGCTCCTCGACCTGGAGCAGGAGCCGCGGCTGCAGGGGGCGCTGGTCTCGCTCGATCCGGCGAGCGGCGGGGTGGTGGCGATGGTCGGCGGGTACGACTTCGACGCCTCCGAGTTCAACCGGGCGGTCCAGGCCTGCCGCCAGCCGGGCAGCGCCTTCAAGCCGCTCGTCTACGCCGCCGCCGTCGAGAAGCTCGGCTGGACCCCGGCGACGGTCCTCACCGACGCGCCGGTGGTCTTCCGCGACGACCAGGCGGCCTGGAAGCCGCAGGACTACGGCCAGGACTTCCGCGGCGACGTCACCCTGCGGACCGCGCTCGTCGCCTCGCTCAACATCCCGGCGGTGAAGACCGCCGAGGCGCTCGTCGCCCGCGAGGGGCCGGCGGTGCTCGGCGCCTGGGCGCGGCAGCTCGGGATCGGCACCCCGGTGAAGCAGGAGCTCGGGAGCGCCCTCGGCTCCTCCTGCGTCTCGCTCTGGGACCTCACCGGCGTCTACGCCACCTTCGACCGCCTGGGCGAGCGGCGCCCCCCGGTGGTGGTCACCCGGATCCTCGACCGCGACGGGCGGACGCTGGTCGACCGGACCGAGCCGCGCGACGCCTGGGTGCCGCTCTCGACGCGGCTCGGGGCGGCGGTGGCCGAGGCGCTCCGGCCGCGCGAGCGGGCCATGGGGGAGCGGACCGCCTACATCCTCACCCGGCTCATGCACGAGGTGGCGACGGTCGGGACCGGCGCCCGGGCCGCGGCGCTCGGCAAGCCGGCCGCCGGCAAGACCGGGACGACGAACGACTCCTTCGACACCTGGTTCCTCGGCTTCACCCACGACCTCGTGGCCGGCGTCTGGCTCGGCTACGACACCCCGGTGACGCCGCTCGGTCGGGCCGAGACCGGCGGGCGCGCCGCCCTCCCCGTCTGGCTCGACTACATGTCGGCGGCGCTCCGGACCCGCCCCCAGCCCGAGTTCGAGCCGCCGGCGGGGATCGTCGAGGTCCGGATCGATCCCGACACCGGGAAGCGGGTGGCCGACGGGGAGCGGGGGGTGAGCGAGCCCTTCAAGGAGGGGACCGAGCCGCCGCCGGAGGAGCCGGACGCCGCCGCGCGCGCGCCGGTGGAGGTCCAGGATCTCTTCACCCACTGAGACCGCGTGCTAGGCTCGGTCCCCGCATGTGGCGATCGATCGGCAAGCTGGGTGTGAAGCGGACGCTCTTCCTCTGGATCGCGACCGCGCTCCTCGTGGCCGGCGCCTTCACCGCCGTCGCGGTCAACCGGGTGGTCCTCTCGGCGCTCGAGGACTCCCTCCTCCGCCGCGGCGCGAACGACGCCCGCCTGCTGGCCGTCGACCTGGGGGACGGCCTGGCCGCGGGCGACGACGCCGCGGTCGCCGGGGACCTGGAGGAGCAGTTCGACGAGAAGGACGACGCCTACGCGGTCGTCCTCCGGGCCGACGGGAGCGTCGCCGCCAGCCGCCTGGCGCGCGTCCCGGCGGAGCCGGTCGAGGCGACGGTGAAGGCCCACGCCGCCGCGGGGATGGCCCCCTCCTTCCGGACCGGCGACCTCTTCCGCTTCACCGCCCCCATCGCGGTGGCGGTGAAGCGCGCCGACGGCGGGCGCGAGGAGAAGGTCGTCGGCCACCTGCTGCTCGGGCTCTCCGCCGCCGAGCTCTGGGCGCGCCTCGCCGAGGTCCGCCTCCTCACCCTCGCCCTCCTCGGGCTGGGCGGCCTGGTCCTCGCCATCCTCGTCTACCTGGTGGCGGCGCGGCTGGTCCTCGCCCCCCTCGACCGGATGAGCGTGGTGGCGCGCCGGATCGGCGACTCCGACCTCACCGCCCGCGCCGACCCCCGGGGCGACGACGAGCTGGCCACCCTCGCCGCCTCGCTCAACCGGATCGGCGAGAACCTGGCGGCCACCATCTCCCGGGTCCAGAACGTCTCCGGCGGGGTGGCGACCGTCGCCGAGCGGATCGGCCGGACCGGCGCCGCCGTCTCCTCCGGCGCCAGCACCGTCTCGGCGCGGGTGGTCGACACCTCGGCGTCGATGAGCCAGATGATCGCCTCGCTCAAGGGGATCGCCGACAACGTCGAGGTGCTGGCCCAGAGCGCCGAGGAGTCCTCCTCCTCGATCCTGGAGATGGCCGCCACCAACGACGAGGTGGCCGAGAACATCCAGGCGCTCGCCGCCAGCGTCGAGGAGACCACCGCCGCCATCGAGCAGATGACCTACTCGATCAAGGAGGTGGCCAAGAACATCGAGGACCTCTCCGCCACCACCGAGGAGACCAGCTCCTCCATGAACGAGATGGACGTCTCCATCTCCCAGGTCGAGACCAACGCCAACGAGACGGCGAAGCTCTCCGAGCAGGCGCAGCGCGACGCGGAGATGGGGGCCGAGGCCCTCTCCCGCACCCTGGGCGGCATCGACAAGATCAAGGAGTCGTCGAAGGAGGCGGCGAGCGTCATCGAGGCGCTCGGCAAGAAGATCGCCGCCATCGGCAACATCCTCAACGTCATCGACGACGTCGCCGAGCAGACCAACCTCCTCGCCCTGAACGCCGCCATCCTCGCCGCCCAGTCGGGCGAGCACGGCAAGGGCTTCGCGGTGGTCGCCGACGAGATCAAGGACCTCGCCGAGCGGACCGGCGCCTCGACCAAGGAGATCTCCGAGCTGATCCGGGCGGTCCAGGAGCAGTCGCGGGCCGCCATCACCGCGATGGACCGGGGCGTCCGCAACGTCGAGGAGGGGGTCCGGCTCGGCCAGGAGACGGAGACCGCGCTCAAGAAGATCGAGGAGTCGAGCCACAAGGCGACGCAGATGGTGAAGGCCATCGCCCGGGCCACCATCGAGCAGGCGCGCGGCTCGAAGCAGGTGACCATGGCCATCAACCGGATCGCCGAGGCGGTCCAGCAGATCGCCACCGCCACCGCCGAGCAGGCGCGCGGCTCCGAGCAGATCATGAAGAGCGCCGAGAAGATGAAGTCGATCACCAAGCACGTGGAGCGCTCCTCGCAGGAGCAGGCCCGGGGCTCCAAGCAGATCACCCGGGCGATCGAGTCGATCAGCGAGATGGTCCACCACCTGAACCGGGCCCAGAAGGAGCAGACCAAGGGGTCGGAGCAGGTCATGTCGGCGGTGGTGCAGATCAAGCAGGTCGCCGAGGCGCAGACCCACTCGGCGCGGGAGCTCGAGGGGGCGATCGGCGACCTGGCCGGCCAGGCCGAGGTGCTCCGCGACGAGGTCCGGCGCTTCCGGATCTGATCGACGGGCGGGGGAGGGTGGCGCGCCCCGGCCCGTGCTATAGACCTCGTCCCATGTTCGGCCTCTCCTTCGGCGAGCTGGTGATCGTCGCCATCCTGGCCCTCGTCCTCCTCGGCCCGGATCGGCTCCCCGACGCCGCCAAGACCGTTGCCCGGACCATCAAGGACCTGAAGAAGGCGACCGACGGGCTCAAGGAGCAGATCGAGTCGGAGTTCGGCGAGGTCGAGACCTCCCTCCACCGGCTGATCCACGCGCCCGACGTGCCGCCGGTGACCGCCGCGGCCGCCGCCCGCACCGTCGGCCCGCCGGCCGCGCCGCCGCCGGCGACCGCGGTGAACGTCCCCGGCCTCGACATCGCCCTCGCCGATCCGGCGCC
>JAJXSQ010000031.1 GCA_021784495.1 Myxococcales bacterium
AGGAGCGACCGGTAGGGCGGCTGGGCCGGGAGGAGCGTCCAGCCCCGCGCCGCGACCGCGGCCGCCTCCTCCCGCGCGCCGGCGTCGACGAGCTCCAGCGCGAGCGAGCCGAGCGGCGTCACGTCGTCGGGCCGCTCGGCGCAGAGGCGCCGGAGGAGCGCGAGGTTGCGGGCCCGCTTCCCGCGCCCGGCGCGCAGGGCCTCCACGTACCCGAGGTGCACGAGGTCCACGTCGATGGGGGCGGTCCGCATCCCGCGCGCCGCGAGCCAGTCGGAGACCGACTCGTGGATCCGGCCGCGCCAGGCGAGGTCGGGGCTCCGGCGGAGGAGGCGCGGCAGGAGGGTCGGCGGCCCGAGCCGCGCCCGGCCCGAGAGCACCTCGGCCGCCGCGGCGTCGAGGCGGGCGGCGTTGTGGAGCCGGACGAGCCCGGCGTCGAAGGGCGCCCCGGCGACCGCCGCCCGGAGCCGCGCCGCCTGGGCGGGCGCCAGCCGCTCGTCGGCGTCGAGCTGCAGGATCCAGTCGCCGGTGGCGTGCCGGAGCGCCTCGTTGCGCGGCGCCGCGAAGTCGTCGTCCCACGGCCGCGCCACCACCCGGGCCCCGGCGCCGCGGGCGAGCTCCGGCGTCCGGTCGGTCGAGCCGGTGTCGACCACCACGATCTCGTCGACCGCCCCCTCGACCGAGGCGAGGCAGCCGGGGAGGAGCTCCTCCTCGTCCCGGGCGATGAGGCAGAGCGAGATCCGCGCCATCCGTGGTCCCCCGTGGCCGCCGCCCGCCGCGCCCCGGCCGGCGCCGCGCGCCTCCCTCGCGACGTCCGCGCCGCGCGCGGGCCCCGCGCTACCGCGCCGGCTCGGCGGTGCTCCGGACGTGGAGGTCGCGGAGCTGCTTCGCGTCGACGTCCCCCGGGGCGCCGGTCATGAGATCGGTCCCCTTCTGCGTCTTCGGCCAGGCGACCACGTCGCGGAGCGACTCGGCGCCGGTGAGGAGCATCACCAGCCGGTCCATCCCGATGGCGATGCCGCCGTGGGGCGGCGCGCCCATCTTGAGGGCGTCGAGGAGGAAGCCGAACTTGCTCCGCGCGTCCTCGTCGGAGATCCCCATCGCCTTGAAGACCCGCGCCTGCACCGCCGGATCGTGGAGCCGGATCGAGCCGCCGCCGATCTCGAAGCCGTTGAGGACGCAGTCGTAGCGGTAGCAGTCGACCTTGCCCGGGTCGGTCTCGAGGTACTGGACGCACTCGTCGTGGGGCCGGGTGAAGGCGTGGTGGGCCGCGGCCCACTGGCCGCTCTCCTCGTCGAACTCGAACAGGGGCGGGTTCACGACCCACAGGAAGCGCCAGGCGCCGCCGGAGCCGTACTCGGGGATGAGGCCGAGCTTCTTGCCGAGGTGGAGCCGGAGGTTCGCCATCACCGTCTGGACCACCGCCTCCTTGCCGAACTGGAGGAGGATCAGGTCGCCGGGCCGGGCGCCGGTCGCCTCGTTCACCGCCGCCCGCAGCGCCGGGGTGATGGTCTTGGCGAAGGGCGACTGCGTCCACTCGCCCCCCTCGGCCACCTTGGCCCGCGCCAGCCCCTTCGAGCCCATCCCGCGGACGTACTCCTCGAGCTTGTCGACCTCGGTCCGGGAGAGGTTGGCCGAGGCGGGGACGACCAGGGCCTTCACGATCCCCTTGGCGGCGACCGCCTCCTCGAGGAGGGGCACCCCGCCGCCCGCGTGGGTCCGGACCAGCTCGGTGAGGACGACGTGCTCGAGGCCGAAGCGGACGTCCGGCTTGTCGTTGCCGAACCGGTCCATCGACTCGGCGAAGGGCATCCGCGGGAAGGGGCGCGGGATCTCGACCCCGAGGACCTCCTTCCAGAGCTGGACGACGAGCCCCTCGATCACGTCGAAGACGTCCCCCTGCTCGACGAAGGACATCTCCACGTCGATCTGGGTGAACTCCGGCTGCCGGTCGAGGCGCAGGTCCTCGTCGCGGAAGCAGCGGACGATCTGGAAGTACCGGTCGAACCCCGCGATCATGTAGAGTTGCTTGAAGAGTTGCGGGCTCTCGGCGAGCGCGTAGAACTTCCCGGCGTTGAGCCGGCTCGGCACCAGGAAGTTGCGGGCGCCGCCGGGGGTGTACTTCACCATGAAGGGCGTCTCGAGCTCGAGGAACCCCCGCTCGGTGAAGTAGTTCCGGGTCAGGTGGTTCACCCGGGCGCGGGTCATGAGCGTCTTCTGGAGGGGCGCGCGCCGCAGGTCGAGGTAGCGGTACTGGAGCCGCTTCTCCTCGGAGGTGTCGAGCCGGTCCTCGATCTGGAACGGGGTCGGCTCGCTCCGGTTGAAGATCTCCAGCTCCTCGGCGTGGACCTCGATCGCCCCGGTGGCGAGCTTGGGGTTCACGTTCTGGCCGCGCGAGACGACCTTCCCCCGGACGCCGACGCAGAACTCGAGCCGGAGCTGCCCGGCCAGGTCGTGCACCGCCGGGGCGAGCCCGGCCTCGAAGACGACCTGGGTGACCCCCTCGCGATCCCGCAGGTCGATGAAGATCGCCCCGCCGTGGTCGCGCCGGTTCGCGACCCAGCCGAAGAGGACGACCTCGCGGCCGACCTCCGCGGCGGCGAGCTGGCCGCAGCTGTGGGTTCGCTTGAGCTCGGTGATGAAGCGCGACACGGGGAGCCTCCCTGGCGACGGGCGTGATGAAAGGTGGAGCGGCAGCTAACACCGCGAAAGAAGTGCGGTCAAGGTCGCGGCGGCGCCGCGGCCCCGGCCGCCGGAGCCTGTCGAAGTTACCGGATCCCGGCCGGAAGATCCGTCGGCGGCCGCGCGACGGGTGGCGCAACCGCCCGCCGCGACTGGGGGAGGCCGTGGCCCCGGCGGTGCATCTCCCCGGAGCAGGCGAGCGAGCGGAGGCGACCATGAGGCGCGACGGAGAGAACGGCGTGGCGGTCGATCCCCTGTGCGGGCAGCCGGTGCTCGTCGAGGACGCGCGCTCCCTGGCGCGAGACGGGCGGGTCTGGCACTTCTGCTCCGACGACTGCCGGCGCCGGTTCGTGGCGCGGGCCGAGCGCGCGCGCCTCGCCGAGGCGGCGCGGCGAGGGGCGCTCTTCGCGCGGGACGAGCGGGTCCGCTGGGGCGTGGCCTGAGCGACCGCCGGGCGCGCGCCGCGGCCCCGATCACCGCGCCGGGCGGAGGTCGCGGAGCCGGAGCTGGAGGCGGCGCGCGCCGTCCCACTCGTCGAAGCCGAGGGTGAAGGCCGCCTCGATCGGCCCCTCGCAGCCCGCGGCCCGCTCGCCCATGCCGAAGCCGATGGCGTCGAGCCCGCCGGCGAGGCCGAGCTTCAGGTGCTGCCCCCCGGCGCCGACGGTCCGCGCCCGCAGCGCGCGCGTCCGCAGGGCGAGCACCGGCTCCGGGTGGCCCGCGCCGAACGGCCCCAGCCGCGCGAGCGCCTCGGCGACCTGCGCGGTCGCCTCGCGCTCGGCGATCCAGCCGTCCACCCGGCAGCGCGGCACCAGGTCGTCGTCGGCGAGCGCCGCCGCGGCGTGCGCCTCGAAGGCGCGCCGGAAGGGCTCGATCCGCGCCGCGGCCAGGGTCAGCCCGGCCGCGTGGCGGTGGCCGCCGAAGCGCTCCAGGTGCTCCCCGCAGGCGGCGAGCGCGGCGTGGAGGTGGAACCCCTCGATCGAGCGGCCGCTCCCCTTCCCGACCCCCTCGGCGATCCCGATCAGCACCGCCGGGCGGTGGAACCGCTCGGCCACCCGGGCCGCCACGATCCCGACCACCCCGGGGTGCCAGCCCTCCCGGGCGAGCACCAGCCCCCGCGCCCCGGCCGCGACCCGCGCCGCGGCGTCCGCGCGCGCCTCCTCCAGCATCCGGCGCTCGATCTCCTGGCGCGCCTGGTTCTCTCGATCGAGCTCCTGGGCGAGCGCCTCCGCCTCCGCGGGGTCGGCGGTGGCCAGGAGGCGGACCCCCCGCCCGGCGTCGTCGAGCCGGCCGGCGGCGTTGATCCGCGGCCCGAGCCGGAAGCCGACCTGGCCGGCGCTCACCGGCGCGCCCCCGGGGATGCCGGCCACCCGCTTGAGCGCCAGGATCCCCGGCCGCCGGCTCCGCGCGAGCTCCTCCAGGCCGTGGCGGACCAGGATGCGGTTCGCCCCGGTGAGCGGCACGACGTCGGCGATGGTGCCCAGGGCGACGAGGTCGAGCGCCTCGCGCAGGTTCGGCTCCGGCCGGCCGTCGCCGAACCGGCCCCGCTCCCGGAGCCGCCGGCGGAGCGCCATGACCAGCGCGAAGGTCACGCCGACGGCGGCGAGCTCCTTCGACGGGTAGCCGCAGCCGGGCTGGTGGGGGTTCAGGATCGCGACCGCGGCCGGCAGGTCGACCGGCACGGTGTGGTGGTCGACCACCACCGCGTCGACCCCCAGGGCGGCGGCCGCGGCGACCTCGGCGACGCTGGTGATGCCGCAGTCGAGGGACACGACGAGCCGCGCGCCGCCGGCGACCAGCCGCTCGACCGCCGCGACGTTGAGCCCGTACCCCTCCACCAGCCGGTGCGGGGTGTAGGTGACGACGTCGGCGCCCGCGGCGCGGAGGAAGCCGGCGAGGAGCACCGTCGAGGTGACGCCGTCGACGTCGTAGTCGCCGTAGGTGGCGATCCGCTCGCCTCGCTCCACGGCGGCGACGATCCGCGCCACCGCGCCCTCCATGCCCCGCATGAGGAAGGGGTCGGGGAGGTCGGCGAGCCGGGGGTCGAGGAAGGCCCGCGCCGCCTCGGGATCGCCGAGCCCGCGCGCGGCCAGGATCCGGGCGGCGAGCGGGTGGAGCCCGAGCGCCGCCGCCAGCGCGGCGGACCGCGCCGCGTCCGCCTCGACCTCCACCCACCGCCGCTCGACCCGCTCCGTCGCCGTCCCCACGGGCGCGTCGATAGCAGCGGGCCCTGACAGCCGGCGCCGCTACCGCGACGCCGCGGCGGCCGGGCGGGCGGCGGACCGCCGCGCGGCCCGCTCCTCGAGCCAGATGGTCATCGGCGCGGCGATGAACCAGGTCGAGTAGGTGCCGGAGATGATGCCGACCGCCATGGCGCTGGCGAAGTCGAAGATGGTGCCGACGCCGAAGACCAGGAGCCCCACCAGCGAGAGGGCGGTGGCGAAGGAGGTCAGGAAGGTCCGGCCGAGGACCTCGTTGATCGACAGGTTCACCAGGTCGGTGAGCGCCCGCCCCTTGAACTTCCCCTGGTTCTCGCGGATGCGGTCGTAGACCACCACCGTGTCGTTCACCGAGTAGCCGACCACGGTGAGGATCACGGCGATCGAGGTCAGGTTGAACTCGCGGCCGGAGAAGGCGAAGTAGCCGAGGGTGACCACCGCGTCGTGGAGGAGCGCGATGATGACGCCGGGGCTGAAGCGGAAGTCGAAGCGGAGCCCGACGTAGACCACGATGAGGGCCATGGCGTAGAGGATCGCCTTGAACCCCTGGTTGCGGAGCTCGCGCCCCACCGCCGGGCCGACGTACTCCACCCGCCGGACCTCGGGCCGGGCGTCGCCGAAGCGCTGGGCCAGGTCGTGCTCGACCTTCTCCCGGATCCCCTGGGTGATCACCGCGAAGGACCGGCTCCCGGCGGTGAGCCCCGCCTCCTCGCGCACCTCGCGCACCTTCACGCCGGCCCCCTCGACCGCCGCGAGCAGGTCGCGGTCGGCGACGGCGCCGCCGAACTGGAAGTCGATCTTGTCCCCGGACTCCGGGTCGAAGGCCCAGCTGGAGACCGGGAAGCGGGCCTTCACCGCGTCCACGACCCGGGTCACGTCGGCCTGGCTCATGAGGGCGATGCGCCCGACCCGGATGAGGAAGGAGTGCTCGCCCACCGGCCCGTAGGTCTGGACCGAGGCGTCCTTGAAGCCGAGCGCCTCGACCGAGCGCCGGATGTCGCCCGGGTCGAGCGCCCGGTCGAACTTGACCTCCATCTCGGTGCCGCCGGCGAAGTCGACCCCGAAGTTGAGGCCGTGGCCGATCGACCAGGCGAGGATGGTCAGGTTGGCGATGAGCGAGAGCACCACCGCGATGCGCCGCTTGCCGACGAAGTCGATCGTCGTCCCGTGCGGCAGGATGTCGAAGGTCTTGAATTGCATCGCGTCACACCGAGAGGCGCGCCGAGTCGTGGCGCGTCAGGTATTCCATGATGGCGCGGGTCACCACGATGGAGGTGAACAGCGAGGCGACGAGGCCGATGGAGAGGGTCACCGCGAAGCCGCGGACCGGGCCCGAGCCGTACTGCATGAGGACCACCGCGGCGACGAGGGTGGTGACGTGGGCGTCGACGATGGTCCAGAAGACCTTGTCGTAGCCCTGCTGGACCGACTGCTTCACCGTCCGCCCGCCGCGCATCTCCTCCCGGATCCGCTCGTTGATGAGGACGTTGGCGTCGACCGCCATCCCCAGCGTGAGGACGAAGCCGGCGATGCCGGGCAGGGTGAGGGTCGAGCCGATCATCGACATGATGGCCAGGACGAGGAGGCCGTTCAGGACCAGCGCCACGTCGGCGACCAGGCCGCTCCCCCGGTAGTAGAGGAGCATGAAGCCGAGCACCGCCCCGAGGCCGACCAGGGCGGCGAGGGTCCCCTTGCGGACCAGCTCCGGCCCGAGGGTCGCGCCGACGGTCCGCTCCTCGGTGATGGTCACCGGGGCCGGCAGCGCCCCGGCCTTGAGGACCAGGGCGATCGCGTTCGCCTCCTGGAACATCTCGTCGTAGCTCCGGTTCGAGCCGAGCGAGATCTGGCCGTTGCCCGAGATCCGCCCCTGGATGTAGGGCGCGGTCTCCACCTTGTCGTCGAGGACGGTGGCCATCCGGCGGTGCAGGTTCTCGGTGGTCAGCTTCTCCATGAGGCGCGCGCCGTCCGGCGACATGGTGAACACCACCACCGGCCGGCCGCTGCCGGGGCCGCTGTTGTCGACCGACGCCCGGGCGTCGGCGATGTAGTCGCCGGTGAGCTCGGTCTTGGCGCGGAGCAGGTAGGACCGGTAGTAGGTCTGGCGGAAGCCCTCCTCGCCGACCGTCACCTCGCCCACGCCGACGGCGTTGCGGGCCGGATCGAGGAGCGGGGCGGCCTTCGCCGCGACGAGCGCCTCCAGCTCGGGGCGCTTGCCCGCGGCGAGGAGGGTCGCCTGCCGCGCCCCGCCGCCGGGCAGCTCGACGTTCTCCACCGTCCAGCAGCCGCCCTCGGGGAGCGGCAGGGTGAGGCCGTCGCGGCCGGAGGGGCAGGCCGGGACCTGGGTCCGGAGCGCGTCGAGCGACGCGTTCTCGTCGTCGCAGATCTTGAACTCCAGCTGGGCGGTCCGGCCGAGGAGATCCTTCGCCTTCTCGGGATCCTTGAAGCCCGGGAGCTGGATCTGGATCTGGTTGTCGGCCTTCCGCTTGATGTCCGGCTCGCTCACCCCCCACTTGTCGACCCGGTTGCGGATCGTCTTCTCGGCCTGCTCCACCGCCTTGGCCTTGAAGTCGCGGAGGACCTGGTCCTTGAAGGCGAAGAGCACCTGGCCGGCGGGGGCCCCGCCCGGCGAGTAGAGCTCGGCGCCGTAGAAGTCGAGGGTCGCCTTCTCGACCTCGGCGGGCGCGGTCGTGGTGACCGCGATCCGGAGCCCGCCGGCCGCCGGCGCCACGCCGGTGAAGGCCACGCCCTTCTCCTTCAGGTGCTCGCCCACCTCGTCGGCGCGCCGCGCGACCTTGGCCTTCACCGCGCGGTCGACGTCGACGCCCATCGAGAGGAGGATGCCGCCCTGGAGGTCGAGCCCCAGGTTGAGGTGGCGGCTGGAGTCTGGCGCCCAGCGCGGGACCGAGCGCTCGTAGCGCTCGCCGCTCCGCTCGTCCGGCGGCAGCCGGAAGTAGAACCAGCTCGGGACGAGCTCCCAGAGCGAGAAGAGGGCGACGGCCACGATCAGGCCGACCCGCCAGTGCCAGGAGCGCTCCATCTACTTCTTCTCCGGCTTCGCGGCGGGCGTCGGCGGCTTCTCCTGCCAGGCGCCGGAGATCTGCCCCTTCAGGATCCGGAGCTTGGTCCCGCCGCCGGCGTCGACCGTCACGGCGCGGTCCTCGACCTGCACGATGGTCCCGATGACTCCGCCCTGGGTGACGACCTCGTCCCCCCGCTTCAGCTCGGCGAGGAACTTCTGGTGCTGCTTCGCCTGCTTCGCCTGCGGGCGGAAGAAGACGAAGTAGAAGACCACCGCGATGAGCGCGAAGGGGAGGAAGGCGACGATCGGGTTCTGGGCCGGCTGCCCCTCGGCCGTCTGGGCGAGGAAGGCGTGGAGGAGGGGGTGCATGGTCGCTCCGGGTGGTGCGTGAAAAGGCGCCGATTTCTAACAGCATTTTCGCGCCAGGGGCAACGGTTATCTCGCCCCCGGCTCGCGGCGCGCGGCCGTCCGCCGGGTCAGGCGTCGATCCCCGCGGCCAGGGCGGCGAGCCGCTCGCGCCGGTAGGCGGCGAACCGGCCCTCCTCGATGGCGGCCCGCGCCCCCGCCATCAGGTCCAGGTAGAAGTGCAGGTTGTGGACGGTGTTGGCCCGCAGCCCCAGGATCTCGTCGGCGCGGAAGAGGTGGCGGAGGTAGGCGCGGCTGAAGGTGCGGCAGGTCGGGCAGCCGCAGGCGGGATCGACCGGCCGGTCGTCCTCGGCGAAGCGGGCGTTGCGGATGGTGAGCTTCCCCCGGCTGGTGAAGAGGAGGCCGTTCCGGGCGCAGCGCGTGGGGAGGACGCAGTCGAACAGGTCGATCCCGGCGGCGACGCCGGCCAGGAGATCCTCCGGGGTGCCCACGCCCATGAGGTAGCGCGGCCGGTCCGCGGGGAGGAGCGGCGCGTCGCGCGCGACCCCCTCCCACATCGCGGCCGGCTCCTCCCCCACCGCGTAGCCGCCGAGCGCGTAGCCGGGGAGGTCGAGCGCCGCCGCCGCGTCGATCGCGCGGGCCCGCAGGTCCGGGAAGAGCCCCCCCTGCGCGATGCCGAAGAGGGCGCAGGGGGCGAGCCCCTCGCCGGCGCGGCGCTCGGAGCCGGCGCGCCAGGCGTCCCGGCAGCGGACCAGCCAGCGCTGGGTCCGATCGAGCGACGCCTCGTGGTAGGCGCGGTCGGCGAGCGCGGGCGGGCACTCGTCGAAGGCCATGATCACGTCGGCGCCGAGGGCGAGCTGCACCTCGATGGCCCGCTCCGGGGAGAGGAACTGGCGCGAGCCGTCGAGGTGGGAGCGGAAGGTCACGCCCTCCTCGGCGATCCGGACGAGCCCCGGTCCGGCCCGCCCGCCCGCGCCCGCGCCGCGCTCGCCGAGGCTGAAGACCTGGTAGCCGCCGGAGTCGGTCAGGACCAGGCCGCTCCAGGCCATGAACCGGTGGAGGCCTCCCCGCCGCTCGATCAGGCCGTGGCCCGGCCGGAGGAACAGGTGGTAGGTGTTGGCGAGGACGATCCGCGCCCCCATGGCCTCCAGGTCGCGCGGCTCGAGGGTCTTGACCGTGGCGGCGGTCCCGACCGGCATGAAGGCCGGGGTCTCGACGGCTCCGCGCCCGGACTCGAGCCGGCCCCGGCGCGCCGCGCCGTCGACGGCGAGGAGGTGGTGTCGGATCACCTCCGCGGTGTCGCCCGCCGGCGAGGGCGCCGTCAAGCCCGGCCCCGGCGCGGGCGGCAGCTCAGGAGGCGCGGGCGCCGGAGCGGGCCGCCTGCTCGACGATCGTCCGCCAGGCGCGGCCGGCGCGCCCCGCCGGCGCGAGCCGCAGCCCGACCAGCCGATCGGCCTCGCCGCCCGGCTGGTTCCAGCAGACGATCCCCCGCGCCGACGGCGCGAAGATCCCGTCGGCGAGCCGCAGCGGGAGCACGTCGCCGACGAGCGGCAGGGGCCCGGCCCAGCGGACCGAGCAGCCGCCGGTGGAGACGTTGACGGTGGCGAGCACGCTCCGCGACACGTCCTGGACGAGGAGCCGGCGCTCGACGGTGAAGCGGGGCGGGCGCTCCTTGAAGGTCACCGGCTCGCCCCGGGCGGCCATCGCCAGGAAGCCGGCCGCCGGGAGGCTCGCCGGGTCGAGCATCACCTCGACGCCGGGCCGGAGCGCGGGCCGGCCGACGCGCCGGACGAGCCCCACCGTCCCGAAGATCGTCGCCCGGATCGCCTGGCCGTAGATCCCGATCCGGGCCGCCACCTCGTCGCCGACGCGCGCCTCGGAGAGGGTCGGGAGGAAGACCGAGCCGCTGTCCGGATGCCAGCCGCTCAGGTACTGCTCCGGCTCCAGGTTGAGCGCGATCGAGTGCATCGTCTCCGTCCGGTCGATCAGGGCGCGGGCGCAGTCCGCGGCGCGCGCGCGGTCAGGAACATCGCGTCCCCGAAGCTGAAGAACCGATACCTGCACCTGACCGCCTCCTCGTAGGCCCCCAAGACTCGCTCCCTCCCGCCGAACGCGCTCACCAGCACGAGGAGCGTGGAGCGGGGCAGGTGGAAGTTCGTGACGAGCCCATCGACTGCGTTGAAGCTGTGGCCGGGGCGCACGAAGAGGGAGGTCCTACCCCCTCCCGGGACGACCTTTCCGTCCTTCCATGCCGATTCGAGGGTCCGGACGGCCGTGGTGCCGACCGCGATCACGCGGTGGCCACCGGCCCGGCAGCGCGCGACGGCCTCGGCCGCCGCCGCCGGCACCTCGTAGCGCTCCTCGTGCATCCGGTGCCCCTCGAAGGTCTCCCCCCGAAAAGGGAGGAAGGTGCCGGGGCCGACGTGGAGCGTCAGGGAGGTCCGCTCGACGCCGCGCGCCGAGAGCCGCTCGAACAGCTCCGGCGTGAAGTGGAGGCCGGCGGTCGGCGCGGCGGCGCTCCCGGGCGCGCGGGCGAAGATCGTCTGGTAGCGCTCCGCGTCCTCGGGGCCGGGGTCCCGCCGGATGTAGGGCGGCAGGGGGATCCGCCCCTCCCTGGCGAGCGCCGCCTCCAGCGCCGCGCCCTCCAGCTCGAAGGCGACGTCGTAGAAGCCGTCGCCCAGGGCCGCCTCGACGCGCGCCTCGAGGGCGCCGAACTGGAGGAGCGCCCCGGCGCGGAGCCCCCGCGACCCCTGCCCCAGCGCGCGCCAGCGCCGCCCCAGCTCGCCGGCGAGCGGCTCGACGAGGAGCAGCTCGGCGCGCCCGCCGCTCGAGCGCTTCTGGCCGACGAGCCGGGCAGGGATGACGCGGGTGTCGTTGAAGACGAGCAGGTCGCCCGGCGCGAGCAGCTCCGGGAGCTCGGCGATCCGGCGATGATCGACCGGCCCGGCGGGGGGCAGCACGAGGAGGCGCGCCGCGTCGCGCGGGGTGATCGGCGCCTGCGCGATCAGCTCCTCCGGGAGCGCGAAGTCGAAGTCGGCGACCCTCATCGCCCGCCCTTACCACGATCGGCGCGCGCCGCACGCTGCGCCCCGTCGCCGCGGAGGGCCCCGGCGCCCCCTCAGTACATCCGGAGGAGCTCGGTCCCGGGGTAGTAGTGGGCCAGGATCTCCCGGTAGTCCTTCCCCTCCCGGGCCATCCCGGCGGCGCCCCACTGGCAGAGCCCGGCGCCGTGTCCCCGCCCGCGCCCGGCGAAGGTGAAGGTGCCACGCCGCTCGCTCACCTCGAAGGCGAGGGACGGGAGCCGGGAGAAGCCGATCCGCTGGCGCACCTCGGCCCCGGAGAGCGAGGCGCGTCGCCCGGCGGCCTCCACCGCGATCTTCGCGGCGCGGCCCGTCGAGGTGCGATCGGTCACCTCGACCCGGGTCACCGGCCCGCCCAGTCCGAGCAGCGCGCCGAGCTCCCTCGCGGCGATGGAGACGGTCCAGCGAACGCCCGGGGAGTCGTTGCAGCGGCCGCAGGGCACCGACGCGAGGTAGGGCAGGTCGCGGCCGAGCGCGTCGGCGCCCCGCTCCGTCCTGCCGCCGCAGCTGGCGTGGAAGTAGGCCTCCACCAGCTCGCTCCCGTGGACCAGCACCTCGCCGCGCGTCGCCTGGGCGGCCGCGCGCGCCGCGGCGCCCGGGGCCCCGCCGGCGTAGACCTGCGAGAGGGCGGAGGCGCCGAGGTGCCACGGGCGGCGGCTCGCCTCCGCCTCGAGCTTCCGGACGAGCGCGAAGCTCCGCGCCGCCACCGCCTGGGCCTTCAGCGCCTCCGGCGGGAAGCCGGCCGGCATCTCGCCGCCGACGACGCCGGCGACGTAGACGTCGATGGGGAGCTCCTCGACGACGGCGAGCCCGTCCGCCTCGCGCACCACCTCCACGCGCGACGAGAGCACCCGTCCGCCGAGCCGGAGCGGTCCGCGCGCCGTGACCACCACCGCCGGCCCGCCCCGCGCTCCCGCCACCTCGAGCCCGCCGCCGTCCGGCCGGAGGTCGAGCGCGCGGCCGCCCACCGGGCGCCCCGGGCCGTCGGCGCCGGGGGGGGCCACCAGGAGCCCCTCCCCCGTGAGCCGGACCGCCGCGAGCCGGTCGGCGACGAGCACCCGGATCATCTCCTCGGCCCGGGCCGGGCGGGGCGCGAGCAGGGCCAGCGTCGCCAGCGTCGCCAGCGTCGCCAGCGCCGCCGCGGCGCCGCGCGCGGCCTCCCGCCGCCGCGCCGTCCCCACGCCCTACGCCGGCCCCGCCGGTCCGCGGCGCGCGTCCCGGAGCTTGTGGACGAGGACCGCGACGACGGCGGCGAGCGCGGCGGCGATCACCACCAGCTCGA
>JAJXSQ010000403.1 GCA_021784495.1 Myxococcales bacterium
GGTGGCGGCCGGCGCCCGGGGCGGGGGGCGGCGGCGACGGGACGCGCCCGGGTCCGGCGGGCGGACCCGGCCTCGATCCTCGCCGCGGCGGCGGGTAGGATGCGCGCTCCGTGAGAACCTACCTCCGCCTCTTCCGCTTCGGGTGGCCGCACCGCTGGCTCTTCGTCGGAGCCCTCGCCCTCATGCTGGTGCTGGGGGCCACCACCGCGGCTTACGCCCAGCTGCTCGGGCCGGCGCTCGACTTCCTCTTCACCGGCCGCACCTCGTCGATGGCGGCGCTGGCTCGAGTCGTCCCCAGGGGGCTGCACGTCGAGTCGTGGCTCGCGGCGGTCGATCGCCACCAGCTGCTCGCCGTGCTCCCGTTCGTGATCTTCGGCGTGGCGCTGGCGAAGGGGCTCGCCTACTTCGGCCAGCAGTTCCTCATGGGGCTCGTGTCCCAGCGGATCGTGGCCGACCTGCGCCACGGCCTCTTCGCCAAGCTCGTCGGCCTCCCCCCGGCCTTCCACGCCCGCCACCACTCGGGCGACCTCCTCTCGCGCTTCACCACCGACGTGCAGATGGTCCAGCTCGCGGTGACCGACGCGGTGTCGATCTACCTCCGCGACGGCATCACCCTGGTGGCGATGCTGGCGAGCTGCTTCGCGCTCGACTGGAAGCTCTCGCTCGTCGTCTTCGGGGCGGTGCCGGTGACCCTCTACCCGGTGGTCCGGATCGCGAGGCTCCTGCGCCGCTTCAGCGGCGCGACCATGGCCGGCCTCGGCGAGATCTCCGAGCTGGCGGTCGAGGCGCTCAGCGGGGTCCGGGTGGTCCAGGCCTTCGGGATGGAGCGCTGGGAGGAGGAGCGATTCCGCGCCACCAACGCCAAGATGATGCGCTTCGAGCGCCACATCTTCACGCTGCGCGCCTTCTCGTCGCCGCTCATGGAGGTGATGGGGGCGGCGGGGATCGCCGCGTCCATCTGGTGGGTCGGCGGCCAGATCCTCGACGGCCGCCTCGATCCCGGGAAGTTCTTCTCCTTCATGGCGGCGGTGCTGCTCCTGTACCAGCCGGTGAAGCAGATCGGCCGGGTCGGCCAGATGGCGATCATCGGGGCCGCGGCCGGCCACCGGGTCTTCGAGATCCTCGACGCCGTGGATGACGTCCGCGACGACGGCCGGACGGTGCTCTCCCCCTTCGCCTCGGCCATCCGGTACGAGGCGGTCGACTTCGCCTACGGCGACCGCCCGGTCCTCGCCGGGTTCGACCTCGAGATCCCGAAGGGGAGCGTGGTGGCGCTGGTCGGGGCGTCGGGGGGCGGGAAGACGACCATCGCCAACCTCCTGCCGCGCTTCTGGGACCCGACCGGCGGGCGGATCACCATCGACGGCGTCGACCTGCGCGACGCCACCAAGGCGAGCCTGCGGGCGCAGCTGGCGGTGGTGACCCAGGAGACGATCCTCTTCAACGACACGGTCCGCGCCAACATCGCCTACGGCCGCCCCGACCTGCCGCTCGAGGCGGTGGAGCGGGCGGCGCGCATGGCCCAGGCGCACGAGTTCATCTCGCAGCTGCCGCAGGGGTACGACACCCGGCTCGGCGAGCGGGGGGTGATCCTGTCGGGCGGGCAGCGGCAGCGGATCGCCATCGCCCGGGCCTTCATGAAGGACGCGCCCATCCTGATCCTGGACGAGGCGACCAGCGCCCTCGACTCGGAGAGCGAGCGCGAGGTGCAGCGGGCGCTCGACCGGCTGATGGAGCTCGAGGGGGGGCGCCACCGGACGACGCTGGTCATCGCCCACCGGCTCTCGACCATCCGCGCCGCCGACGCCATCGTGGTGATCTCCGGCGGGCGGGTGGTGGAGGCCGGCACCCACGACGCGCTGATGGCGCGGGAGGGGGAGTACGCCCGGCTCTGGAGGATCTTCGAGGGGGCCGATCAGGGCGGCGCCGGCGCGCCGGCGACGGTCGTCGGCGCGGCCTGATCCGCGGCGGCGCGGGCCCCGGCGCCGCCGCGCAGGTCCGGCGGCGCGGCGAGGAGCAGGCCGCGGTGGCCGTCGATCCCGCGGACGCAGCGCGTCCGCGCCGCGCGGAGCGTCTCGCGGTAGATCCGCCAGTTGGGGTTGTCGCCGGCCAGGACCGCGGGCGGGCCGTGCCAGAGGTGGACCACGCCGCCGCCGAGCCGCAGATCGCGCCGCCAGAGGCCGAGGTGGGTGGCGCGGGCGCAGAGCTCCCCGTCCTCGAGCCCCCAGCCGGCCATCTCCTCGTCGAAGCCGTTGAGCCGGAGCAGGTCGTCGCGCCAGAAGGCGAGGTTGCAGCTCTTGATCCCCCGCGGGCTGCGCCGCCGCCGGGCGAGCAGGCGGCGCAGCGGCGCGAGCCGGAGCAGGTTGCGGCGGCGGCGGAGGTCGGGCGCGAGCGGCCCGGGGAGGGTCCCGCCCGCGAGCAGCCGGGCGGTGAGCCGGGGGCCGGCGAGAGCGCGGGAGCCCTGGACGAAGCAGCCGGCCTGGGCGAGGGCGGCGTGGTCGGCGACCAGGTGGCGGTGTGGGAGCTGGTCTCCGTCGAGGAAGAGGACGTAGTCGCCGCGCGCCGCCGCGACCGCGCGGTTCCGGGCGACCGACATGCGCGGCCCGCGGTGCGGCTGGGTGAGGTGGACGAGGCGGACCGGGAAGCCGGCGGCGGCGCGCTCGACGCAGGCGCGGGTCGCCGCCGACTCGCCGTCCTCGGTGACGATCACCTCCGCCGGGAGGAGCGACTGCCGCGCCATGCCGGCGAGGGCCAGGGCGAGGGCGTCGGGGCGCTCGTGGGTGAGGAGGATGGCGG
>JAJXSQ010000032.1 GCA_021784495.1 Myxococcales bacterium
CCCGCGCCCCCCGCCGCGCCCCCTCCTCCCCCCTCGCTCCCCGCGCCGGGGACGGGCGCCCCGCCGGGCTGACGGCCGCGCGCGGCGCGATCTCCCCGGCGGGCCGGCGCGCTGGTATCCTCCGGCGTCTCCCACCGCCGAGGAGCAGCGCGCATGGCTCGCACCGTCTCCGCCGAGGACGCCGTCGCCGTCATCAAGTCGGGCGACCGCGTCTTCATCCACAGCGTCGCCGCCGCCCCCCAGCGGCTCATCGCGGCCATGACCGCGCGCGCGCCCGAGCTCCGCGTCGTGGAGGTCGTCTCGCTCCACACCGAGGGGCCGGCGCCCTACGCCGATCCGGCGCTGGCCCGGAGCTTCCGGGTGAACGCGCTCTTCGTCGGCGCCAACGTGCGCGAGGCGGTGACCGAGGGGCGCGCCGACTACCTGCCGGTCTTCCTCTCCGAGGTGCCGAACCTCTTCCGCGCCGGGATCCTCCCGCTCGACGTGGCGCTCATCCAGGTCTCGCCGCCGGACCGGCACGGGTTCTACTCGCTCGGGGTCTCGGTGGACGTGGCGCGCGCCGCCGTCCAGACGGCGCGGACGGTCGTCGCCCAGGTGAACCCCCGGATGCCGCGGACCCACGGCGACGGGATCATCCACGAGGAGGATCTCGACTTCCTCGTCGAGGTGGACGAGCCGATCCTCGAGCTGCCGCAGGTCCCGCTCACCGAGGTGGAGCGGGCGATCGGCGGCCACTGCGCCGAGCTGGTCGACGACGGCGCCTGCCTCCAGATCGGCATCGGCGCCATCCCCCAGGCGACCCTGGCGGCGCTCCGCGACCACCAGCGGCTCGGCCTCCACACCGAGATGATCTCCGACGGGGTGGTCGACCTCGTCGAGCGGGGGGTCCTCACCGGCGAGGCGAAGCGGGTCCACCCCGGCAAGATCGTCGCCGGCTTCGCGCTGGGCACCCGGCGCCTCTACGACTTCCTCGACGACAACCCGGCGGTCGCCATGCTCGACATGGCCTACACCAACGACACCGCCGTCATCCGGCGGAACCCGAAGGTGACGGCGATCAACGGCGCCCTCGAGGTCGACCTGACCGGGCAGGTGTGCGCCGACTCGATCGGCGACCGGCTCTTCTCCGGGGTCGGCGGGCAGATGGACTTCATCCGCGGCGCGGCCCTGTCGGAGGGGGGCAAGCCGATCATCGCCCTCCCCTCGATCACCGGCCGCGGGGAGTCGCGGATCGTGAGCTACCTGAAGCCGGGGGCCGGGGTGGTCACCACCCGCGCCCACGTCCACTTCGTGGTCACCGAGCACGGCATCGCCGACCTCTGGGGGAAGAACCTCCGGCAGCGGGCCGCGGCGCTCATCGCCATCGCCCACCCGTCCCACCGCGACGCGCTCGCCGCGGAGGCGCGCCGCCGCTTCGGGAGCTGGTGACGGGGGGCGGCGCCCGCCTCACCCGCGCGACCAGGTCTCCTCGGCCCGCGCCGCGAGGTCGGCGACGTGGAGCCGCTCGCCGCCCGGCCCCGGCAGGTGGCCGGAGAGCTCCCCGGCGAGCTGCACCCTCCGGGTGGAGAGGAGCAGGAGCGTCCGCGCCTCCCGGTGGATCGCCCCGGGGCGGAAGATCAGCTCCACCCGGCCGTCCTCGCTCGCGATCCGCCACGGCGAGGAGGTCGACGCCGGATCGACCTCGAAGGCGACCGCCGGGAGGAGGACCGGGCCGGGGTCGACGAGGAGGACGCCCTCCCCCCCGTCCTCCGGCGCCGGCCCGGGGAGGCCGTCGACGAGGTGGAGCGCGACCGCCCTCCCGCCGGATCGACCGGCCGCGGTCAGCTTCCGCCAGGAGATCTCGCGGGGGAAGATCCCGGCGCCGAACTCGATCGTCGCCAGCGCGCCGCCGAGCGGCACCTCGCGCCCCCGGACGGTGAGGAGCCCGTCGACCGGCAGCGGCCCGGCCGCCTGCGCGGCGCGCACCCCGGCGCCGGGGAGGGGCGCGACGAGCGAGAAGGGCTCCGGGCCGCCGCCGGCGTCGAGCCGCGCCTCGAGGCGGAGCCCGTCGCCGACGTCGGCCTCCAGCTGGTAGCGGTCCGAGCGCCGCTCGATCGCCAGCGCGATCCCGGGGCCGACGAAGGAGGCCCGGGCGCCCGCGCCCGGCCTGGCGCCGACGGTGGCGCTGAGCCCCGGGAGCCCGGCGCCCGCCCGATCGAAGAGGAGCTCGCCGCTCCGCCGCTCGGCGACCCAGATCGATCCGCCGGCGAGCAGGCCGCCCTCGATCACGTCGAGGGCGACGACGTGATCCCGCCCGGCCAGGACCACCGACTGCCAGCGGCGAGTCAGCGCGGCGTGGCGGAGCCCGGCGAGGAGCCCGGGCGGGGAGAGCGGAGAGAGATCGGCGGCGCCGAGCGAGCCGGCGTAGGCGCCGAGGCGAGGGGCGCCGGTCGGGCCGAGCGCGCTCGCCGGCGCCCGCGGGAGTCGAGGGGAGTCCGCCGGCACGCGGGCGTTCCGGCCCGGGCCGCCGCTCAGGCCGGCTGGGGCGAGCCGGCGCCGACCGCGGCCCCGACCCCGAGCGGCAGGCGGGCCCGGGCGCCCTCGCTGTCCGCGGAGACCTGGACCACCCGGTGGCAGTCCGGATCGGAGAGGACCTGCCGGACGAGCGCCTGGTTGAGCGCGTGGCCGCTCTTCACCGCGGTGAGCGCGCCGAGCAGCGGCCGGCCGAGGAGCGCCAGGTCGCCGATGGCGTCGAGCACCTTGTGGCGGGCGAACTCGTCGGGGAAGCGCAGCCCCTCCGGGTTGAGGATGGAGAAGTCGTCGACGACGATCGCGTTCTCGAGGCTGCCGCCGCGCGCCAGCCCCCGCGCCTGCATCGCCTCGATGTCGCGCCGGAAGCAGAAGGTCCGGGCGCGCGCGACCTCGCGCTCGAAGGTCCGGTCCGAGACCTCGATCCCGAAGCCCTGGTCGGTGATGAGCGGGTGGCCGAAGTCGGCGGTGAAGCGGACCGAGAAGCCGTCGGCCGGCTCGAGCCGCGCCAGCTTGTCTCCGTCCCGGACCTCGACGGGCCGGGTGAGGACCAGGTACCGCTTCGCCTCCCGCTGGATCCGGGCGCCGGCCTCCACCAGCATGCAGACGAACGGGGCGGCCGAGCCGTCGAGGATCGGGACCTCCGGGCCGTCCACCTCGACGCGGCAGTTGTCGATCCCCATCCCGTGGAGCGCGGCGAGGACGTGCTCCACGGTGGCGACCCGGGCCGCCCCCTGGCCGAGGCTCGTGGAGAGGCGCGTGTCGACGACCAGGTCGTGGCGCGCGGGGAGCTCGAGGTCGAGGTCCCGCCGGACGAAGGTGATGCCGGCGTCGGCCGGGGCCGGCGCGAGCGTGAGCGTGACCGGCGCGCCGGAGTGAAGCCCGACCCCGGTGCAGCTCACCCGCCGCGCCACCGTCCGCTGGTTCCAGAATGCCATGCGCGTCCGTTCCCCGAGCTCGCCCCCGCGAGATCCGCTGCACCCACGTCGATTGAGGATCCGGCCGGCGACCGCCGGCCTGACTCCCCCTTGAGCAATCGACATGCCAGTCGGTGCGCCCGGGAGCATCGGCGCGCGGCCGCTCGATAGCATGCAACACGGCGCGAGATCAAAGGTTTCGGACGATCCACTCCAGGCCTACACGCCCCCCTCTGACGCACCCCGTCGGATGGCCTGACACCCGGCCGGGCGATCGCGACATCCGTGTCGCGATCGGCGCCGAGCCGGCGCGCTGCGGGGGCCCGGTGTAGCCTCGGCCCGCGTGATCCCGCTCCACGACGACGTCCGCACCCGGCGCGTCCCGGCGCTCACCGCCGCGCTGGTCGCCGCGAACCTCGCCGCCTTCGCCTGGCAGCTGCGCGCCGGCCTCGCCCGGTCGATCGAGATCGGCGGCGCCATCCCCTACGAGCTGCTCACCTCCACCGACATCGGCCCCCGGGATCTCCTCCCGCCGCCGCTCACCGTCCTCACCAGCATGTTCCTCCACGCCGGCCCCTGGCACCTCGGCGGGAACCTGCTCTTCCTCTGGATCTTCGGGCGGCGCGTGGAGGGCGCGCTCGGGCACCTCCGCTTCGCCGCCCTCTACCTCGGCGCGGGGATCGCCGCAGCGCTGGCGCAGGCGATCGCCACCGCGAGCGGCGCGGCGGGGCTGGCGCCGGGGCCCGCCGCCGCCGCGCTCTCGACGCCGATGGTCGGCGCGAGCGGCGCGATCGCCGGCCTCCTCGCGGCCTACCTGCTCCTCTTCCCCCGGGCGCGCATCGGCACCGCCTTCCTCGTCTTCATCCTCGTCCGGGTGGTCGACGTGCCGGCGGCGATCTTCATCGGCGGCTGGTTCCTGCTCCAGGTGGCGACGGCGCTCCTCGGCGGCGCGCCGGGGGTGGCGGTCTTCGCCCACGTCGGCGGCTTCGTCGCCGGCCTGGCGGGCGCGCTCCTCCTCCGCCGCCGCGGCCCGTCCCCCCCGCGCCGCGCCCGGTGAGCCGGGCCAGGCGCCCTCAGAGGAGGGAGCCCTGGTCCCCGCGGGCGCGCTCGCGCCCGAGGTGGGCGTAGGCCTGCGGCAGGGCCACGCGCCCGCGCGGCGTGCGGGCCAGGTAGCCCTCGCGGACGAGGAACGGCTCGTAGACGTCCTCGATCGTCCCGGCCTCCTCGCCGACCGAGGCGGCGACGGCGTCGAGCCCCACCGGTCCGCCGCCGAAGACGTCGATGACCGTGGCCAGGATCCGGCGGTCCATCCCGTCGAGGCCGCGGGCGTCGACCTCGAGCCGCGCGAGCGTGGTGTCGACGATCGCGCGGGTGAGGCGGCCGTCCCCCTCGACCTGGGCGAAGTCCCGGGCGCGCTGGAGGAGCCGGATGGCGATCCGCGGCGTGCCGCGCGCCCGGCCGGCGAGCGCCTCCAGCCCCGCCTCCTCGACCGGCAGCGCCAGCTTGCGCGCCGCCCGGCCCGCGATCTCCTGCAGCTCGGCCGCCCCGTAGAAGTCGAGCCGCTCCTGGATCGGGAAGCGGTCGCGCAGGGGGGCGGCGAGGAGGCCGGTCCGGGTCGTCGCGCCGATGAGGGTGAAGCGCTCGAGCTTCATCTCCATGGTCTGGGCGCCGATGCCGGCGCCGAGCACCACGTCGAAGCGGAAGTCCTCCATCGCCGGGTAGAGCGCCTCCTCGACGGCGGGGGAGAGGCGGTGGATCTCGTCGATGAAGAGGATGTCGCGGGGCGCGAGCGCCGTGAGGAGGCCGGCGAGGTCGCCCTTCTTCACCAGCGCCGGGCCGCTCGTCACGTGGAGCGCGACCCCGAGCTCCCGGGCCAGGATGTGGGCGAGCGAGGTCTTGCCGAGCCCGGGCGGACCGGAGAGGAGGACGTGGTCGAGCGCCTCGCCCCGCCCCCGCGCCGCCGCCGCGTAGACCTTCAGGTTCTCGACGATCTTCTCCTGCCCGACGTACTCGCCGAAGGTCGAGGGGCGGAGGGACTGCTCGAGCTTCTCCTCGCCCTCGCGGCTCCCGGGGCTCACCTCGCGGGCGGGGCGGACGGTCACGGCGCCCCCGCCTTGCCGCGCGGGGGCGACGCCGGGGCCTCGCCGCGGAGCGCCCGGAGCGCCTCGCGGAGCAGCTCGTCGAGCCCCTTCCCCTCGGCCCCCTGGCGCAGGCTCTCGGCCACCTGCTCGGCCTGCGGCGGCCGGTAGCCGAGCCCCACCAGCGCGGCGGCGAGCTGATCGAGCGGGCCGCCGGGCGAGGCCGGCGCCGGCCCGGCGGCGCGGGCGAGCGAGAGGAGCTTGTCCCGGAGCTCGACCACCAGCCGCTCCGCCGTCTTCTTCCCGACGCCGGGCACCCGGGTGAGCCGGGCGACGTCCCCCTGGGCGACCGCCCGCGCCAGCTCCCGCGGCTCGATCCCCGAGAGGATGTTCTGCGCCGCGCGGGGCCCGACCCCCTTCACCTCGACGAGCGCCCGGAAGACGTCCTCCTCCTCGGAGGTGGCGAAGCCGAAGAGGTCGATCGAGTCCTGCCGGACGTGGGTCACGATCCGCAGCTCGACCCGGTCGCCGCGGGGAGGCAGGGCGAGGAGCGAGGCGGCCGAGAGGTGGACCAGGTACCCGACGCCCCCCACGTCGACCACCGCCAGGTCCTCGCCCTTCTCCAGGACGGCGCCGGCCAGCCGGGCGATCACCGGCGCCCCCCGGGATCGCGGCGCGAGGAGCGCAGCCGGGAGAGGGCGCGCGCGGCGACCGCCCGGGGCGGGGTCGCCGGGCGGAGCGCGCGCCGCGCGAGGTGGCAGACCGCCAGCGCCACCGCGTCGGCCTCGTCCGACAGCCGGGCCTCGAGGCCGAGGAGGGCGCGGGCCGTCCGGATCATCTGGTCCTTGCCCGCCCGGCCGCTCCCGGTGAAGGCGAGCTTCACCTGGGCCGGCGCGTACTCGTGGACCGGCAGCCCCGCGCGCGCCGCGGCCGCGAGCGCGACGCCGCGCGCCTGGCCGAGCACCAGCGCCGACCGCGGCGAGACCCCGGCGAAGACCTGCTCGACCGCCGCCTCGGCCGGCCCGGTCCGGGCGATCACCCCGCCCAGCGCCTCGAGGATCACCGCGAGCCGCTCCGCCACCGGACGATCGCCCGGGACGATGACGCCCGACTCCACGAGGGAGAGCCGCCCGCCGGAGCGGGCCACCACCCCGTAGCCGCAGCGGCGCGAGCCGGGATCGATGCCGAGGATCACCATGGGCGGCCCATGCTAGCAGAGGCTGAACGGAGGTCCAGCGTCGGGGCTCAGGGCTGGTCGGCCGCCGCGATCCCCGGGCGCGCCGCCGCCATCGAGCGGCGGAGCGACGGGAGGCCGAGGTGGTAGGCCGCGCTCGCCAGGAGGAGCGCCCCCGCGCCGGTGACCAGCGTCGGCATCACCCCGACCCGGTGGGCCGCGACCCCGTAGGCGAGCGCGCCGAAGGGCGTCACGCCGACGAAGAGGGTCGAGAAGAGCCCCATGACCCGGCCGCGCAGCTCGCGCGGGCAGAGCGACTGGAGGAGGGTCATGCTCCCGGCCATCTGGGTGATGAAGCCGAGCCCGGCCACGGCCAGCGCCGCCAGCGACAGGAGCGGCCGGGTGGAGAGGCCGAGCCCGAGCGCGCCGAGGCCGAGCATCGTCGCGCCCACGCCGACCCGGCGGGCGAGCCCGCCGATCCCCCGCCGGGCGAGCAGCGCCACCGCACCGGCGAAGGCCCCGATGCCGGAGAGCGCCTGGAGCCAGCCGAAGAGCGCCGGCCCGCCGTGGAGCACCTCGGAGGCGACCACCGGCAGGAGGGTGACGTAGGGCATCGCCAGGAGGCTCGAGGCGCCGAGGAGCAGGAGGAGCGCCCGGACGTGGGGCGTCCGCCAGGCGTAGCGGAGCCCCTCGGCGAGGTGGGCGCGGTGCCCGAGCTCGACGCGCGCCTGCGGCGGCACCTCCATGACCCAGAGGGCGTAGAAGGTCCCGAGGAAGGAGACGGCGTTGAGCGCGAAGCACCAGCCCTCGCCGATCACCGCGACGAGCCAGCCGGCCAGCGCCGGGCCGACCGCCCGCGCCCCGTTCACGATGCTCGAGTTGAGGGCGATGGCGTTCGGCATGTCGTCGCCGGCCACGTCGGCGAGGAGCGCCTGCCGCGCCGGGATCTCGAAGGCGTAGGTCATGCCGAGCATCGTCGCCAGGACGATGACGTGCCAAGGGCGCACCGCCCCGAGGAGCGTCACCGCGGCGAGGAGCGAGGCCTGCACGATGGCGTTCGCCTGGGTCACGAGGACGATCCGCCGCCGCGGGAAGCGATCGGCGAGCGAGCCGGCGACGACGCCGAAGAGCGAGACCGGCAGCTGGCCGAGGAAGCCGACCAGCCCGAGCATCTCCGAGGAGCGGGTGAGCCGCCAGACGAGCCAGCCCTGGGCGACCGACTGCATCCAGGTGCCGGCCAGCGAGACGGCCTGGCCCGCGAAGAAGAGGCGGAGCGACCGGTTCCTGAGGGACCGCAGCGACGCCGGCCAGTGCACGCGAGCCTCCCTTCCGAGGGCGGCGCATCCAAGCACGAAGGGGCGGAGCGGTCGAGCGCCGGTGCGGCCCGCCCGCCCGGCCGGTAGACTCGCGCCGCATGGCCCCACCCTCCGACCGGCCGATCCGCCGGGAGCTCGCCGCGCTCGGCGCCCTGGCCCTGCCGCTCGCCGCGGCCCAGGGCGGCCAGGCGCTCATGGGCGTGGTCGACTCGGCGGTGGTGGGGCGGGCCGGCGCCGTCCCGCTCGCCGCGGTCGGGCTCGGGAACGCCCTCTTCTTCGCCCTCGCGGTCCTCGGGATGGGGATCATGATGGGGCTCGACCCGCTGGTCGCCCAGGCGGTCGGCGCCGGCGACGCCGACCGGGCCCGCCGGCTCGCCTGGCAGGGCGTCCACCTCGCGCTCCGCGCCGCGGCCGCGCTCGCCGTCCCGATCCTCCTGCTCCCCTGGCTGCTCGAGCCGCTCGGGGTCGAGCCGGCGGTGGCCCGCGAGGCCGGCCGGTTCATCCTCTGGCGCCTCCCCGGCCTCCCCTTCCTCCTCCTCTACGTCGGCGGCCGCTCCTACCTCCAGGCCGCCGGCCGGACGCGCCCCATGGTGGCGGCGACGCTCGTCGCCAACCTGGTGAACGCGCCGCTCGATCTGCTCCTCGTCTTCGGCGGCGCGGCGCTCCCCCCGGCGGCCGGGCCGCTGCGGGCGCTCCCCGCCCTCGGCGCCGCCGGCGCGGCGGTCTCGAACAGCCTCTGCCTCGTCCTGCAGGTCGCGATCCTGGCGGCGGCGGTCCGCGCGATGCCCGGCCGCCCGCTGGCGCGCGCGGCGCGCCGGCGCGACCCGGCGGAGATCGGCCGGGCGGCCCGGATCGGCCTGCCGACGGGCCTCCACATGCTGGCCGAGGTCGGCTTCTTCTCGCTGGCGAGCTTCCTCGCCGCGCGCTTCGGGGCGGTGGCGCTGGCCGCGCACCAGCTCGCGCTCTCCATCGCCTCGCTCACCTTCACCCTCGCCATCGGGACCGGGAACGCCGGCTCGGTCCGGGTCGGGCTCGCCGCCGGCGCGGGCGACCGGCGGGGCGTCCGCCGCGCCGGGCTGACGGCGCTCCTCGCCTCGGCCGCGGCCATGGGGCTCTGCGGCCTGGGCCTCGCGCTCGCCCCCGGGCCGCTGGCCCGGCTCCTCACCGACGATCCGGCGGTGATCGCGGCCGCCATCCCGCTCTTCCGGGTGGCGGCCGTCTTCCAGGTCCTCGACGGCCTGCAGGGCGCGGGGGCCGGGGTGCTGCGCGGCCTGGGCGACACCCGCTTCACCTTCGCGGCCAACGTGGTCGGCCACTGGCTGCTCGGCCTCCCGGCGGTGCTGCTCCTCGCCTTCGCCGCCGGGCTCGGCGTGGCCGGCATCTGGCTCGGCTTCGTCGTCGGGCTCGCCGCGGTGGCGGCGGCCCTGGTCGGCCGCTTCCTGGGGGCCTCGGCGCGGGAGATCGTCCCGCTCGCCGGGCGCCGCTAGAAGAGGTTGTAGGTGAGCTTCAGGTCCAGGATCGCCTGGACCGTGAAGTCGGCCGGGCCGTCTGTCGACCCCGACGCGACCACCGAGAACTTGCCGTCGCCGTGGATGGCGTCGTTCACGATGGTGAGCGCCGCGGGCGGGAGGGTGACCGAGAGCGTCTCCGGCGGCGTGGTCGGCACGGTGCCGCTCCAGGTGCCGATCAGGACGTCCTGCGAGGCGTCGACCGCCGTCTCGGGCCGGAGGTAGAGGCTCCCGATCGCGTTGGTGCCCGCGCCCGAGGTGACCGCGGTGATCGTCCCCTGGATGGAGACGAGGTCGATGCTCTTGATGTGGCTCCGGTGGCTCCAGGCGCTCCCCGCCTCGGTCGACAGGTCGACCGCCTGCACCGCGGAGTAGGTGTTCGGGGTCCCGGTCGAGATCACGTCGAAGGTCTTGGTCAGGGAGAAGTCGACGTTCCCGGTGCAGCCGACCAGCCCGACGGCGCCCAGGAGGGAGACCGCCAGCGCGGCCCGCTTGAGTCCGTTCATGTGACAACCCCTTTGTTGGTGGGAGCCAGGTCCCGTTCGACAGCAAGCTACCAACCGCGGAATTTTGACGCACCCCACCCCCCCGTCCTATTTCGGGGCGCTCGGGAATCTCTTTGCCCCTCCGAAGCTCGCGCCGCCGTGGCAGGGCGCCGCCCCGCCCGTTACACCCGGGCATGAACGCCCCCCTCCCGGGAGCGGAGCCCCATCCGCCGGAGCTCGCGCGCCTCCTCGCCGCCGCCGAGGCGCACCTCCCCGCGCGAGCCCACGGAGAAGCCGACCCCGCGGCCGACGCGCCGCGTCACCTGAACCGGCTCGCGCTGGAGAAGAGCCCTTACCTGCTCCAGCACGCCCGCGACCCGGTCGACTGGTGGCCCTGGTGCGACGAGGCCTTCGAGCGCGCGCGCCGCCTCGGCCGGCCGGTCTTCCTCTCGGTCGGCTACTCGACCTGCCACTGGTGCCACGTGATGGAGCACGAGTCCTTCCAGGACCCGGAGATCGCGCGGCTGCTCAACTCCCGCTTCGTCGCGGTGAAGGTCGATCGCGAGGAGCGGCCGGACGTCGACCAGATCTACATGACCGCGGTCCAGCTGCTCACCGGGGGCGGCGGCTGGCCGATGAGCGTCTGGCTCACCGCCGATCGCGAGCCGTTCTTCGGCGGGACCTACTTCCCGCCCCGGGACGGCGCGCGCGGCGCGGCGCGCGGCTTCCTCTCGATCCTGGGGGAGATCGACGCGGTCTGGACCGGCCAGCCGGACCGGATCGGCCAGGCGACCCGCGCGCTCGTCGAGGCGGTCCGGGCCGCGCTCGGCCCCGCGGGCGCGCCGTCGGCGGGGGTCCCGGGCCCGGCGGTGATCGACGCCGCGGCGGCGGAGATCCGGGGCCGGTACGACCCGGCGAACGGCGGGCTGCGCGGCGCGCCGAAGTTCCCCTCCTCGCTGCCGGTGCGCCTCCTCCTGCGCCACCACCGCCGGACCGGCGACGCCCGCTCGCTGGAGATGGCGGTCACCACCCTGGAGAAGATGGCGGGGGGAGGGATCCACGACCAGCTCGCGGGCGGCTTCCACCGCTACTCGACCGACGAGCGCTGGCGCGTCCCGCACTTCGAGAAGATGCTGTACGACAACGCGCTGCTCGCGGTGGCCTACGCCGAGGCCTGGCAGGCGACCGGCCGCCCGGGGCTCGCGCGGGTGCTCCGCACCACCCTCGACTACCTGGTCCGCGAGCTGGCCCTCCCCGGGGGCGGGTTCGCCAGCGCCACCGACGCCGACGCGGCCGGCGTCGAGGGGCGGACCTTCGCCTGGAGCGCGGCCGAGCTCCGGGAGGTCCTCGGGGGCGAGGCCGACCGCCTCGGCCGCTTCCACGGCGTGGCCGGCGAGGGCGAGCTGGACGGGCTGCACCTGCTCCACGCCCCGCGCCCCGACGAGGACGAGTGGGAGGCGCTCGCCGGCGCGCGCGCCCTGCTGCTCGCGCGGCGCGATGCCCGCCCGCAGCCCGCGCGCGACGACAAGGTCCTGGCCGGCTGGAACGGGCTCGCCATCACCGCGCTGGCCGTGGGGGGGCGCGTCCTCGCGGAGCCGCGCTGGATCGACGCCGCCGCGCGCGCCGCCGACTTCGTCCTCGCCGAGCTGGTCCTCGACGGGCGGCTCCAGCGTGCGTGGCGGGGGGGGCGCGCCGGCCCGCCGGCCTTCCTCGACGATCACGCCTTCCTGGCCGCCGGGCTCCTCGACCTCTACGAGGCGACCTTCGACCGGCGCTGGCTCGCGCGCGCCCTCGCGCTGGCCGAGGAGCTCGAGCGGCGCTTCGCGGATCCGTCCGGGGGCTGGTTCGCCACGGCGGAGGACCACGAGCGGCTCCTCGCGCGCGAGAAGCCGACCCACGACGGCGCCGAGCCCGCCGGGGGATCGGTCGCGGCGCTGCTCGCGCTCCGGCTCGCCCTGGTCACCGGCGAGGAGCGCTGGCGCGAGCGGGGGGAGCGGGCGCTCCGCGCGGCGGCGCCGACCCTCGCCGCGGCCCCCACCTCGCTGGCCGAGCTGCTGCTCGCCGTCGATCTCGCGGCCGACCTCGCCGGGGGGACGGCGCGCGAGCTGGTGCTCGTCTGGCCGGAGGGGAGCTCGCCCGCGCCGCTCCTGGCGCCCCTCCGGCGGCTCTTCCTGCCGTCGCGCGCGCTCCTCGGCGCGCCCGAGGGGGAGGCCGTCGCGGCGCTCGCCCGGCTCGCCCCTCCCGCGGCGGGGAAGGTCGCGGTCGGCGGGCGACCGACCGCCTACCTCTGCGAGCAGGGGCGCTGCCGGCAGCCGGAGGTGGAGCCGGACCGGCTCGCCGCCGCGCTCGGGACCGGCTGAGGGGCTCGCCGGGCGTCCGCGCGACCGCTCTCGGGGAGCGCCCCGGCGGCGATCAGCCGATCGCCCGCGGCGCGTTCGTCACCACCGCCGTCGCGCCGTCGCGCGCGAGCCGCCCCGCCTCGGCCGGGTCATCCACCGTCCACGCGGCCACCCCGAGGCCGCGGGCCCGCCAGCCGGCGATCCGGGCGCGGGTGCAGAGGCGCCGCTCGGGGTGGAGCGCCGAGGGACGGAGCCGGGCGACGGCGAGCGGCACCCGGAGCCG
>JAJXSQ010000404.1 GCA_021784495.1 Myxococcales bacterium
CGGCGCTCGCCCGGTCGAGCGCGCCGGCGCCGTCGGCGGCCAGCGCCTCGGGATCGAGGACGGCGCCGGCCGGCACCCGGCGGCGCGCGACCACCACCGCGCCGCGCAGGATGGCGACCTCCGCGGCCACGCCGCCGAGCGTCGCCGCCGCGGTGGAGCGGAGGGTGCCCCGCACGAAGAGGACCGGGCGTCCCTCGCCGCGGTCGTAGAGCCCGCTCGTCACCCCGGTCACCTCCACCGGCCCCTCGGCCCGCCCGCCGCCGCCGAGGGCGCGGACGACCGCGGCCGGCCGGAAGGCGTCGCCGAGCGGCACGCGGCCGCGGCCGACCACCAGGATCGCCATCGCCAGGACGAGGAGCGCGAGGAGCGAGACGGCGTTCACCGCCACGGTCCGGATCCGGGCGCCGATCGGCGCGGCCGGCGGCCCGTCGGGGAGCGGCGGCGCGGCCGCCGGCACGAGCGGCGCCCGGGGGGCGACGTGGAGCGGATCGGCGTCCACCGCGGCGGCGGCGAACGGATCCTCCCGCAGGGGCGCCGGCGACCGCGGGGAGGCCGGCGCGGCGACGGGCGCGGCGCTCTCCGAGGGCTCGGTCGCGAGGAGGAGCGGCTCGTCGGCCAGGGGGCCCGCCCGGTGAGCGCCGGGATCGAACGCCGCGGCGGCGAAGGGATCGTCGGCGAGGTCCGGCCGGGGCGGCGTCGGGTCGGCCGGCGGGCGCCCCCTGCCCGGCGGCCCCGTGATCTCCTCGAGCGTCAGTCCGCGCTCCGGCGCGGCCGGAGCCGGAGCCGGAGCCGGGGGCCCGCGGAGCAGCTCGGCCGGGATGGGCGCCTGGACGGCGGCGAACGGATCGACCGGCGGGACGAGGCCGAACGGGTCGGGGTCCGCCCCCGGGTCCGGCGCGGTCGGCAGCGCGTGGGGGAGCGGGGGTGGCCCCCCGAAGGGATCATCCGCCTGCGAGTCGAGCGGCCCGGGGTCCGGCTCGGCGCCCGGCCCGGGCGCCGGGGGGATGGTCGGCGGCTCGAGGTCGATGTCGAGGGAGGCGCGGGCATCGAAGCCGCTCCCCGGGGAGGCGCGGAGCGGCGGCGCGCTCGGGGGCGGGAGCGGCGGCGGCGCGCCCGGGGGCGGGGCCTCCTCCACGGCCTCGTCTCGCCGGACCACGAAGACGGTCTGGCAGCGGGTGCAGCGCAGGCGCGCGCCGCGGGGACCGATCTTGTGGTCGGCGACGCGGAACCGCGAGGCGCAGGAGGTGCAGGCGACGATCATGGGCACGCGCTCCGGCGCGATGATACGACGCGCCCCGCTTGACACCAAGCGGCGACGCCTCAACAATCCCTTGTTTCCGGGCACTTGCGTCAGGGGCCATAGAGATGACCGACGAGCCGTCCACCTCCGCCGACCCAGCCGTGACCAGCCGTGAACCGAAGGTCATCAAGCGGTACACCAACCGCAAGCTCTACGACACCGTCGAGTCCCGCTACGTCACGCTCGACGAGATCGCGGAGATGATCAAGGCCGGGGCCGAGGTGAAGATCGTCGACAACCGGACCAAGGACGACCTCACCTCGGTCACCCTGGCCCAGATCATCTTCGAGGAGGAGAAGAAGACCTCCCGCATGAGCCTGCGGACGCTGCTCGGCCTCATCCGCCACGGGAGCGAGGTGGCGCAGCAGCTGGTCGACGGCGCCGGGGGCGACCTGCGCGGCCGCGTCGACGCGGTGCGGCAGGCGGCGGAGCAGCGCGTCCAGAACCTCATCGCGCGCGGCCAGCAGACCGGGGAGCGGGCCCGGGAGCTGGTGAGCTCCTCGCAGGAGGCGCTGGCGGCGCTGCAGCGGCGGATCGACGAGCGGGTCCGCTCGGCGGCGGAGGGCGTCCAGCACCTGCCGGAGCTGCGGCGGCAGCTCGACGACATCGCGACGCGGATCGCGGCGCTGGAGCGGAAGCTCGAGGAGCTCGACCGGAAGTGATCGCCGCGCCCCGGGGGCTCACCCCGCGGCGCGCGCCAGGACCTCGTCGGCGATGGCGGCCAGCGCGACCGCGCCCGCGCTCCGCGGCGCGTGCTCGAAGACGGTCCGCCCGTGGCTCTGCGCCTCGTCCACCTTGACCGACCAGCCGAGGACGGTCCGGGAGAGCCGGTCGGGGAAGCGGTCGCGCAGGCGCGCCAGGATCTCGTCGGCGAGCTGCGTCTTCCGGTAGAGGGCCGGGACGACGAGCGCCAGCTCTGGCGCCCGCCCGTGCCCGTCCCGCAGGGCCTCGAGCGACGCGACGATCTCGGCGCAGCCGTCGAGCGCGAGGTAGGTGAGCGCCACCGGGACCACGACCGCGTCGGCGGCGAGGAGGACGTTCTCGGTCACCAGCGAGCGCGACGGCGGCGAGTCGACGAGCGCGAGGTCGAACCGCCCGGCGGGGATGGCCGCCAGCCGGTCCCCGAGCCGCGTCGCGCGGTCCGCGGCCCCCGCCACCGCCACCGGGAAGGCGGCGAGCGCCTTGTTGGCGGGGAGGAGGGTGAGGCCCGGGATCGCGGTGGGCACCGCCACCGCGTCGAGGGAGGCGCCGTCGAGGAGCCAGTCGTGGACCGTCGGCGCCAGCCCGCGCACGTCGACGCCGAGCGACTTGCCGGCGTGCCCCTGGGTGTCCATGTCGACGAGGAGCACCCGCAGCCCGCGCTCGGCGGCGAGCCAGGCGGCGGCGTGGACGGCGAGGGTGGTCTTGCAGCTCCCCCCCTTCTCGTTGATGAAGGCGATCCGGCGCATCGCGGTCAGGCGCCGCGGGGCGCGCCGCCCG
>JAJXSQ010000405.1 GCA_021784495.1 Myxococcales bacterium
GCCGCCGTCCAGCCGGCCGGCCCGGGCGCCGCCGCCGAGGCGGCCGCGCGGGCCGCCGACCTCGCGCTCGCGGCGGCGTCGACCGGCCACGATCCCGCCCGCTTCGAGGCGCTCCTCGCCCCCGACGCCCTCTTCCTGGGCGCCCGCGGCTTCTCCAGCGGGCGGGCGGCGATCCTCGCCGCCTGGGCGCCGGCGCTCTCCGAGGGGGGGCCGCGTTTCTCCTGGGCGCCGGCCGAGGTCGTCGCCTCGGTCGGCGGCGACGTGGCGATGACCCGCGGCGCCTGGCGGCTCGACGCCGGGCGCGCCGCGACCGAGGGGCGGTACGTCACCGTCTGGCGGCGGGAGCCGGACGGGCGCATGCGCGCGGTCCTCGACGCCGGCGACGCGCCGCTGCCCGCCCTCCCCGCCGACGCCCGGCGCCGCCCCCTCGCGACCGTCGCCTCCGCCGACGGCAGGATCGTCGCCGAGGCCGGGCTGATCGCCGCCTGGGGGCGCGACGTCGGCCAGTACCTGAGCGTCCGGCTCCGCGCGCCGGACGGGTGGCGCACGCTGGTGGACACCGGCCGCTTCGCCCCCTGAGCGCCTGGCGCGTCGCGACGCGGCGCGGCGCGGCGCGACGGGGGGGCGTGACGCCGCACCCCACCCGGGGGCCACCTGCCGCGTGCCTGTACCTCCGCCACGCCGGCGCGCATGATCGCCGGCGCACGGGCGGGGGAGAGCATGGCCGGGGGTGGTCGAACCGACACGCGCTGGTGGATCGCGACGGCCACGATGGCGGCGGCCGGCGGCGCGGTCGCCGATCTGGTCGCCGGCATGGCGCGCGAGGAGTACCACCCGCTGGTGGCGGGGGTGGCGGTCGGGGTCCTCTTCCTCGTCACCGCCAGCGCGGTCCGGCTGGTCGGTGCGGCGCGCCGGGCGCGGGAGGGGGCCGAGCGACGGGCGCGGGACGCGGGGCTCGCCCTCGCCGCGATCCACGGGAACGACATCGTCCTCGTCCTGACGCCCGAGGGCCGGATCATCCAGGCGAACGAGCGGGCCGCCGCCGCCTACGGCCGCCCGGTCGAGGCGCTGATCGGCGCGAACGCCCGCGACCTCCGCGACCCCGCGACGCTCGGGGACCTCCCCCAGCGCTTCGCCGAGGTGCTGCGGCCGGAGGGGACGCTCTTCGAGACGCGCCACCAGCGCGCCGACGGCACGACCTTCCCGGTCGAGGTGAGCTCCCGCGCCTTCCAGCTCGAGGGCGAGCCGACGCGCTACATCCACAGCGTGATCCGGGACCTGACCGAGCGGCGGCGCGCCGAGGAGGAGCGGGCCCGCCACGCGTCCCTCCTCGACCAGCTGGACGACGGGGTGATCGCCTTCGACGAGGAGCTGCGGGTCACCGCCTGGAACCCGGCGGCGGCGCGGATCACCGGCCACCCCGAGGCCGAGGCGCTCGGGCAGGAGGTCCTCGCCCTCCTCGGCGCCGAGCTCCCCGCCGGGACCGACCGGCGCGAGGTGGCCGCGCGGGTCGCCGCCGGCGATCTGCGGCGCATGGCGCTCCGGAGCCGGCGGCGCGACGGCCGGGCGATCGACCTCGAGGTGAGCCTCCGGCCGCTCCGGGGGACCGGCGGCCGGATCGCCGGCTTCGTGAGCGTGGCGCGCGACGTCACCGAGGAGCGGCGCGCCCGCGACGCGCTCGCGCGGCGGGAGGCGCAGCTCGGGCTCGTCGCCAGCCGGCTGCCCGCGGGGGTCATGATCTCGACCGCGGCGGGGGACGCGGTCTTCGTGAACGAGGGGTTCGCCGCGCTCGCCGGCCGACCGCCGGAGGCGCTCCTCGGCTTCGGCTGGCGTGACGCCATCCACCCCGGCGACCTGCCGCTCGTCGAGCCCGGCTCGCTCCAGGCGCACGCCGCCGACGGCGGGCGCGTCGACGCCGAGCTGCGCATCGTCCGCCCGGACGGCGCCCTCCGCTGGTGCCAGCTCGTCGCCCTCCCGCTCGACGGCTCCCTCGACGGGCGCTGGATCTCGTTCGCCGTCGACGTCACCGAGGCCCGCGCGCTGGCCGAGCGGGCGACGCGGGCGGAGCGGCTCGCCGGGCTGGGGGCGCTCGCCGGCGGGATGGCGCACCGGATCAACAACCCCCTGGCCGCGGTCCTCGGGGCGATCCGCTTCGCGCTCGAGGAGCTCCGCCCCGGCGCCGCGGCGACGCCGGAGGTGCTCGAGGCCTTGCGGGAGGGGGAGTCGGACGGGCGCCGGATCGCCGCCATCGTCCGGGACCTGGAGTCCTTCGCGAACCCGGGCCCGTCCGGCGGCCTCCACGACCCGCTCGATCCGCTCCGCGAGGCGCTCCGGATGGCGGAGCCGGACCTCGGCGCCCGCTCGAGGATCTCGCTCGACCTGGGCGCGCTGCCGCTGGTCCGCGGCGAGCGGACCGACCTGCGCCAGCTCTTCCTCCACCTGCTCCGGAACGCCTGGCAGGCCCTGCCGGAGGGGCGGGCCGCCGACCACCAGATCTCGATCCGCGCCTCGACCGACCCGGCAGGCGCCGCGCTGATCGAGATCGCCGACGACGGCGTCGCCCTCTCCTCCGAGGGGGCGCGCCACGCCTTCGAGCCGTTCCGGGCGCAGGGCGAGGGGGACGACGGCGGGGGGACCGGCCTCGGCCTCTCGGTCTGCTGGGGGATCGCCACCGGGATGGGCGGGACGATCGAGCTGGAGCGGCGCGCCGGCGGCGGCACCGCCGTCCGGCTGCGGCTGCCGGCGGCCGGCGGGTGAGGCGCGCCGGTCAGCGCCGCG